>NZ_JANHGP010000041.1:0-3862 GCF_024494585.1 Acinetobacter sp. 5862 | reverse complement strand
TCTAGAGTTATTCGCATTTCTCTATTTTATCAAAATTCAACCTGCTTTGTTTCAGCATACTTTTTGAAACACCACCATCTTTTTTTGTCGTGTACAAAGATCGTTTTATCAAAATAAGTTGAATAACCATAGGGCAGCAATTTACCCTATGGCTTTTTAAAATTTAATGAAAAACTGCTTCCAAAGCATTTAAGCCAACTTTAGGATCGAGTAAACCATTGTAAATCTCTGGAATTTCACGTTCGACACCCAAGAGCTGATAAATGGCAATCATGGCACAACGTACGGAATATTCCACCGTGAAAACCACATCATCTTCAAGCTCTACGAATTGACCTAAGAAAGCAAAGTTGACTGCATTTTCTGGAATGACCAATGGACGATCACCTGCTTTACGACATGCAAATAGGGCAGAGGCATAAGGCATCATTACTGTGGTAATGTCAGTATGTGCCAACACATGATCCAAAATGTCATCGAGACCAAGTTGATGAATCAACTCAATTAAAATCTCTTGACCTGTCGCTTCACTCATCGGTTTTTTAATGTAATCGCCGATATGGTCAATTTCAAAACCATAACCCCATAAGGTGAATTTCCCTTCTGGTAAGTCAGCAAAATGCGGTTGAGCTGGAACGACCACAGATAGATGCCAACCAGATTCAAACCAAGTCATGAGTGCACCTGTACCCGGTTCATTTCCTGTGTAATCAATAATCCGTTTTAGCAGCACATCATCATGCATGGTGAGCGTAAAGGATTTCCATTTATGCTCATCAATGTTGCCATAGAAGGTCATTGGGCGACCAAAATCAGGGGCTTTTTGAGCCAATGTTTCCCACAAACGCCAGCCATGATCTTGTCGATCACGAATCAGCTCAGGAACATCGAATTTATCGCCATAACGTGAATCAGCCGTAATCGAACCTAAAGTAAAGAGCGCAAGATCATGCTCACCCAGTTGAATTTGTTCAGTGCCTTCTGGAATGTTGACATAAAGTTGGGTTGCCTTACGTTCCTTCGTTTGGGCATCTTCGACAAAGTCTGCATCTGTGACATAACTACCGAAACGAACATCAACGCCTTGTTCCACCAACCAACGTTGTAGCGGATGAATCATTGAATCATATTGATTGTATTTGGTTCTTTTCACGCCTGCTAAGGTATGGATGCGTGGTAATTCTTGAATGAAACGTAAAAAATAACGGCGTAATTCTGCTGCGCTATGCCATTTTTGAAAGGCAAACGTGGTTCGCCACATCCGCCAAAAATTACTTTGGAAAAATGCATCATCAAAAAATTCATCAATACGGCGACTACCAATACGATCTTCTTTTAATGCTAACAGCCGTAACATTTGAGCACGGTTGAGCGTTGATAATCCCAATTTTTGAGCTTCTGCAATAATATGATTTGAGTCGATCAAACGTGCTTGAGCATTGGTTTTAACTTGTTCGTTAAATTCACGACATTCTTCACGAACAGAAATGTCTGGATTTTCTAAAGACGGGATGCTTGAAAATAAATCCCAAGTACACAAATAAGTCTCATCAGTTAGCATACGCCCACCACGTGTGACCCATGCTTGGTTCGGATTAAGCGGATTATGTCCACCATCCATCGAACCACCAGAAACATTCAACTCTTCTAAAATATGGATATGTTCGGCTGGCACTTTAGCATCACGAATCGCAAAAGCAGCAGCAGCCATACCAGCTATGCCTCCACCTACAATCCAAAGATGTGATTTAGAGTGGTCTAATGTTTTCAGTCTTTTATTTTGCATCTGATGTGCCTCGGTTGTAGTTCTAAAGAAAATTAAAGCCGTAATTTTATTATGGGATTATGTGTTTTAAAAATATATGAAAGTTCTGCTAAAAATCGATGATAAATTATTATCAGAAAAAAACTTTAATAGAAAAAATGGATGCACAATAAAATTTTACTGTTCATATGCTATGTTTTAACTGTTTGATATTAAAATTAAATTGAGTTTTTACTCTATTTTTGGTTTTTTACTAAATATCAAATTGCTTGAAAAATCCTTAAATTTATAAACATAAATCAAAAAAATTATATCTTCTATTATGGTTTTTTAAGTAAAATAAATAGTTGAAAATTATTCTAATCTTGAGGTCTATCTTGGAATCATTATTGATTTTAGGCTCTATTGCTTTGGCATTAATGTTGGGGGCAATTAGTCCTGGTCCTACCTTTATTTATGTTGCCAAAAACTCAATTGCGATTTCACGTAAACATGGCTTATTTACTGCGCTTGGTACGGGCACGGGTGCAGCATTATTTGGTTTGCTTGCAGTGATGGGGCTACAAGCAATTTTGCTGGCTGTGCCTTCAGCATATTTGGCTTTGAAAATCTTTGGTGGTCTGTATTTACTTTGGCTCGCTTATAAAATTATTAAACACGCTAAAGAACCAATGGAAGCTGTAAATGGAGCAGTCAAGACCATGAGTTATACGCAAGCATTTCGTTTAGGGCTGATTACCCAACTCAGTAACCCCAAAATTGCGATTATCCTTGCCAGTATTTTTACCGCGTTATTGCCGAAAGAAATCCCAACGTATTTCTATGTGGTGTTGCCAATTTTGTGTTTCTTTATTGATGCAGGTTGGTATTCGCTAGTGGCTGTTGCATTGTCAGCAGAAGGTCCTCGCAAAGTGTATTTAAAATCTAAGGCTGTTTTTGATCGTATTGCAGGTGGGGTGATGACTTTGCTTGGATTGAAACTGATCTTTGGAATGAAGTGATAAAAAAAGCGACTGTGAAGGTCGCTTTTTTGATGGGCTAATTCTAAGTTAATGTATTTAATCTTTGAAATGAGTTGGAATCCATTGATAGCTTTTACCATCTGCTGAATAAATATGCCCAATCCCCGGAAATGGTAAATGTGGTGCAGCGATGGTTTGTCCATTTTTAGCAAAATCAGCGAATTGCTTTAAACGCGTTTCAACGGCTTTTTTCGGGTCTATATCGTATTCAATTGCCGTTTCAGGTTTATCAAATTGCACAGTATGTGAATGTACGATATCTCCAATAAACACCACGTTTTCATCTTTGGTTTTTAATTCATAGCTAAAATGCCCAGGTGTATGTCCCGCCGTGTTAATGACTTTAAAACCTTGAATGTCATCTCCGAGTTTATACGTTTTAAAGCGTTGCTTGGTTTGATATGGTGCAATGGCTTGTTTAATTTTTTCCACTGTTCCTTGATAGTTAGCTTGCTTGTCTTTTGGAAGTTTCGCTGCTTGTTTGGGATCTAACCAATATTTTGCTTCATCATCAGATACATAGACTGTCGCATTAGAGAAATTGGCAACGCCATCTTTACTGATTCCACAGACATGATCGGGATGTAGATGTGTGAGTAAAATGGTATCAACTTGTTCAGGTTGATAGCCTGATGCTTTTAGATTGCTTAAAACTGAACCTAAATGTGAGCCGAAACAACTCGCTGCACCGCTATCGATTAATACCAGAGATTTTCCTGTATTGACGAGGAAGGCATTTACTGAGGTTTGTACGCCTTTCTCTTGATCTGCATAGTATTTCTTTAAAATCTCGTGAACTTGTTGTTGTGAAATGTCTTTAAACAAGCTTGGTGACATAAAGTTTGTACCATCGAGCAGGGCAGTGATTTGTACATTGCCCGCTTGGTATTGGTAATAGCCTGAAACTTGTTTTTGTTGGGGGACGGCAGCTTGGGTGGTGATGGCTGTTGTACTTAAGTGTATTAGTTCAGACTTGATCGTACATTCTTCTTGAAAAAGAGAAAGTTACCCGTTTTGATAAAGGTGTCGAAATCTTAATCAAACAAAGGTAACTTTCTTATGTTGCATACTAACA
>NZ_JANHGP010000021.1:0-98334 GCF_024494585.1 Acinetobacter sp. 5862 | reverse complement strand
TGTTTAATTCGTCTGATCACAGATACTTTATAAAGCATTTTAATACTTTTTTGAATCTGTCAATGCGTAAGTCCTATCATTATTATTTAATTAAGTAGAGTTTGAAAGGGTGAGCGATATGGCAAACATTCAGCAATTCGTGATTAACAATCAACGGACTTTAAAAAAAACCTTGAGTTACTACATCATGCATATTAGTGTTGCGATGATAGTTGCCTATATGATTACTGGCAATTTAATCATGGCTGCAACCTTGAGTTTAATTGAACCAACCGTACAAGCTTTTGCCTTTTTCTTCCATGAAAAAGTTTGGAATTATTTCTAATTTTCCGCTTCAATATCTGAGCACCTATTTTAAAGTTATTTGAGTAAGTCTGTATGAATCTTGCTGCATTTGAAGCATTTTTAAAAGTCATGGAAACAGGTTCAATCTCAATTGCAGCAGAACAACTTTTTATTACCCAGCCTGCCGTCACTAAACGTATTCATGGTCTGGAAGAATATTTTGGTGTCAAACTATTTGAATCTGCGGGACGAGGGATTCAGCCGACCCATGCAGCACATTCTTTATTACCGAAAGTGAGAACTTGGCTCAATGAATTAGGTGAAATTCACCATACACTGAGTCATGAGCAGAATCAGGTACAGGGTCGTTTAAAAATTGGGACGAGTCATCATATCGGATTGCATCATCTCGCAGACCCACTGAAAGCTTTTGTGCAATCTTTTCCGCAAGTCACTTTAGATGTGCATTTTGTAGACTCAGAACAGGCGCATGAACAAGTTTTAGCAGGTGAACTCGAACTGGCCTTTTTAACCCTCCCTCCAATTGGAGATGAACGACTAAGCTACTTGACGATTTGGAATGATCCTTTGGTTTTTGTGACCTCACCTTTTCATCCTTTAGCACAACAATCACAACTTAAATTAGAAGATTTGATTGCCTATCCAAGCCTGCTTCCCGCCTCACATACCTATACCAGCCAGATCACGCTGGCGGAATTTGAAAAGAAAGGGCTAAAACCGAAAATTACCATGAGCAACAATCCGTTAGAATCCATACGGATGTTGGTCTCAATTGGTTTGGGTTGGTCAGTTCTACCCAAGACCTTACTCAATCAGGATTTAAAACAACTTGATCTGAATCTCGATATGCAACGTCAACTGGGTATGGTGTGGCATCCTGCACGAATCCAATCAAAAGCAGCGGAAGAATTAATCAATATGATGCAACTTGGCTAGGTTAGCTAAAGATAAGTTAGTCACCGCCTCCGCCACAACTGCTACAGCTACTGCCACAACTGGATGAAGATGATGATTGATCTTGCACATATTTTGCAAAATCTTTAGTCATTTGCGCCAGTTCAAACGATTGTCCATTTTCCCAACCCAACACCTGATCAACCGCAAATAGTCGTGGCAATTGCATCGTATTCCTTGGATTATATCCATGTAACATACAGCTATATTTCCAAGCTTCAAATAATTGCTTTGCTTGTTCTTCTGGTCTCGTTGTTCCGTCATAAGGGCTATGATTCAACATTCGACCTATGGTTTGCTCACATAATTGCTGATACTGGATCGGATATTGCAACATCACATGCCATAAAGCATCGACTGCATGTGAAGGCATGGCATAGGCTTGTTTTTGCATCACGTGTAATGCCAAATAATCCTTAAATCCAAGTTCAATCAGCCGACGTTGTTTTAAGCTCAGTTCGGGATATTGTTGTTTTAATTTATTCCAAAATATTGGATCAATGTTGAGTTGCTCAATCTTCTCTAATTTATTCCTTCGAGTCTTGGCGATCAAAACATGGTTTAAAACAATAATTGTCCATATTAATGGGAGTAAAACCCAAGCGGTAAAGATCTGCTGTTGCCAGCTATACATGAGCAGTAAGACTAAAATCGGCAGGATAATCCAGCGTATTTTTATATGCGGTTGATGGCGTTTTAATTGAATTAATGCATCAAGCTTGTTGGAAGTATTTTCTTCCCGATCTATTTTTATTTTCATGCTTAAATCTTAAGAAGAAAAGATGACAATAAGATGACAAAAAAACCTCCCATTAGAAAGAGAGGTTCAATCTTTTATCCAATCTGTAATAAACGGCGAACTTGCTGCGTGATCTGATTCACGTCCAAATTATGGTTTGATATGGTCATCGTAAGCAACTGGTCTGAGCGAAAGGTACGATCAATTTCCAGCATAATATGGGTTTGCTGCGCTTCAGCAACAAAGGACACCTCAACCTCATTAAAACCACTAAACATCTGTGAAGATACAAACTCTAGCTCCTGATAGCAGCCAATCGTTGATCTAAAATTTCTTGCGGTCAGTTGCCCTTTTTCAACATCCACAGTCGACAGAACAAATCCACATTGTTGCATCGCCTGTAAAAAAGCCTGCATCGCTGGTGTTGGGGTCACTTTTAAATAGTCACGATCGGTTGAATCCAGTCCCCAGTCAACATCCATGTGTGTTTCAATCCATACACGAGCGCCATTACGTCGGCAGGAAACTTCAGTGATAGGGGTTTCATATGGGATTTGCATCGTAAATGGAATATGATGGGATTGATGTGCAGCTAATAAAAAATTTGAACTGATTAACCACTGATCCAAAATCAAAGGTTGATTAAATTCATGATCCCCTGACTCAACTTCGGCGATGGTCATCAATTGTAAATACAAACTATTGATTTCTTTATCAGATGAGCCGCCTTTAAAACTAATTTCCCCTTCTAATGTTCCACCCGCTTGTAAAGTTGGATTATGCAAATGCGTTTCTACAGTTACCCCTTGAATACCCAAACTTGACATCATTTTTTTAAACATATTTCGACCCTTTTGAATTATTTCGTTAAATCTATAACTGGCTACTTATTTTTAAAGTGCTTCATCCCCAGCGATTTGAAGCTTGCCATCTGCTATTTCGTTCATAAATTGCTGATAATCATTCAAATTACGCTCAGCATATCGCATGGCATACTCTTGCAAAACATCTACAATCTTGTTGCCTTCACCTAGATAGCCCATCAAAACATCGGCATTACCAGATTTTGCATGTGCATGCGCTAAAGCTAAGCCACAGCTTTCGGCATATTCATAAAAATAATCATCATCCATATCCGCTAAATCAACTGAGATTTTCATATCACGGAGCTGACGCACATGGAAATGTTTTTCTAAGGTAGAAAAACCGAGGAAAATGTCGCTTGCCGCTTGCATCAACTGCTGACCATGTATGACACGCTCACCTTCATGCTTCACTTTTTCAGGGAATAATGGACTTAAAATAGAGGGGTTGGCTTCTTTCATCTGTAAAATTAACGGCTCACGATCGGCATCCTGAAATAGTGCAATGGCTGAACGTGTACCCACGCTCCCCACGCCCACCACTTTGAATGCCACATCGGTACGTTGATAACGGTCAAATAGGACCTGCCGATCATGTTTCAATGAATCACGATACTGTCTAAAAAATTCATCCACATTCTTACTGAACGGTTCATTTGACTTTGGATGCCAAAGCAAAGGTTCATCATCAATAAAATGTCTGAAACCTGTTTCTTTGTCCTGTTGGGTCAGTTTAGGCAAAACCGAGTGGGCATTTCTTTTCTGCGCGGAGTCCAAATGTCTGGCCCGTTTTTTTCTGAGTTTTCGACATTCCGTATTTTCCAGCAATGTACTGGCATCAACTTTCTCATACCATACCTGTAATGGTGATAATTCCATATTTTCAAGTAGGTGCTGACGGTAACTATTCAACATGGTTTTAATGGCTTTTAAGCCTACACGGTTGCCCAACCCAACATCTTGTGCAGCAATCACAAAACTGGTTGCCAAACGTTTCAAGTCCCATTCAAATGGCGCAACCAAGGTCTCATCAAAATCATTAATTCCAAATAACAGATTACGTTCAGGGCTAGCAAAACCACCAAAATTGCTTAAATGACAATCCCCAGAAATTTGCTGGAATAAACCTGAGTTAAACTGCTCCCATGCTTGATCAAACAACATTAAAGAAGGCATACCACGATAATAGGTAAATGGAGAAACACTCATACGCTTGGCACGAATCGGCTTAAGCTGCTCTAAACGTCCTTGATTACTCCAATCATAAATATTTAAAGCCGTTAGACCTTTAGGTCGTTGCGATAGTTGTGACAACTGTTCACGTGAAACTTTTTGACGTTGCGCTTTTCCTAATTTAAAACCTTCGGTTTTTGTCAGTAACTTACCTTGATAACTATGCCGAGTAAGATCAATGCAGTCTTCTGTCCAAAGTTGTTTTGGCAGTTTAATTTGTTGTTTTTTCATAACACCCCCGACATAAATTCAGTAGTGTTATAACAATAAATTGAATGGATCAGATAAATAATTTTTATTTTTCACTCAATTTATGATTTTTGTCATGTGCCTTTTGTTTTTGCACATACTTTTTTGCTGCATAATAAATCAGCATTGCAAAAGGTAAAATTAAAAATAATGCGCCGACACCAAAAACAATATAAGCAAAATATACATTGGCGATGAGAAAAAAAGCGCCGTATGGTAGAAGTTGTCCCACCAATTCACCAAAAAATGCTGCGCAAACCTGTTTACATTTTGGCTGTTTGCTAGGTTCGTTTTCCTGTGGATGATCTTTCATTTTTTATCTCCAATTCATTGTTCTTATTTACTATATTAAACATATCGAACAGCTCAATATGTTTAACATTTTTTATATTCTTCGCTTAAATCGACCAGTCTTGAATATCCCAATCTTGATCTTGCGCCAATTTTTTTAAACGATCATCAGGATTCACTGCAATTGCATGGGTTGCATATTCAAGCAAAAAACGATCATTGATTGAATCTGAATACGCCCAAGACTCATCAACTGCTCTTCCCTGTAACCATTGATCTAAACGAGCAAGCTTACCTTTCTGATAACAAGGTAAACCTGTCACCTTACCCGTATACTTCCCATCAAGAACTTCGGCATTGGTGGCAATAATTTCAGTAATACCAAATTCACGAAAAATCGGAGCCGTAATAAAATCACTGGTTGCAGTAATCCCAACAATCGCATGACCTAAATCTTGATGCTTTTTAATTGCATCAAAACCTTTCGGACGCATTTGGGGGCGAATCACTTTTTGCATAAACAACTGGTGTAGTTCAGTTAAATAAGTATTGTCATGCTTGGTCAAAAATTCAAAGACAAATTCGTTATAGGCAATCGGATCAAGTTGTCCTGCCTTATAGTCCTCGTAGAATTTATCATTCATTTGACGATGATGAACTGGATCAACCAAACCTTCATTCACTAAAAACTCACCCCATGAGTGGTCAGAATCGGTATTTAACAGGGTGTGATCTAAATCAAACAAAGCCAATTTCATATAAATGCTCATTTAAATGCAAATTAAAGAAAAAAAACGTAAATCTATTTCCGTAAGTGACTAAAAATTCGTTAAGATCATAGCAATTTTAAACATTTTACTTTGACCTTTTTCGAGTTGGACGTGAAGAGTGACTGTCCCCGAGATCAAAGTCAACGATATAGAGAAAATTTAGGTAGCCAAATGATCGATTCAGAAGGTTTCCGACCCAACGTCGGGATCATTTTGGCAAACGATGACGGACAAGTTTTATGGGCAAAACGCATTGGTCACAATGCTTGGCAATTTCCACAAGGAGGGATCCAGTTTGGAGAAACCCCTGAACAGGCACTTTATCGTGAACTGAGAGAAGAAGTCGGTTTATTGCCCGAACACGTCCAAATAGTAGCGCAGACTAAAAGTTGGCTGCGTTATCGTTTGCCACATCGGTACATTCGGTCAGATTCTGATCCGGTATGTATTGGACAAAAGCAAAAGTGGTTTTTACTGAAATTAACGGCATCGCCGCATCATATTCAGTTAAATCTATCAGACCCACCCGAGTTCGATCAATGGCAATGGGTGAGTTACTGGTATCCATTAGGTCAAGTAGTGAACTTCAAAAGAGATGTTTACCGCAGAGCCATGATGGAGTTGTGTTTACAATTACCGTAGCGTTAATCGTCAACAAATCATCACTTTAAGCAATGATTTTTGATCATAGAGCTGTTATAACTAGACCGATAACGATTTATAAATTGGAGTAAACATCCATGTCAAACATGCAACTCGACACGCTTAGACGCATTGTGCAAGAAATTAATGCGTCCGTCAGTTTGCATGATTCTTTAGACATTATGGTCAATCATGTGGCTGAAGCGATGCATGTCGATGTATGTTCCATTTATTTATTGGATGAACGAAATAAACGCTATGTGCTCATGGCTTCAAAAGGTTTAAAACCTGAAGCTGTTGGACATGTTTCTTTGAGTGTTGGTGAAGGTCTCGTCGGTTTAGTCGGTAACCGTGAAGAAATTGTAAACTTAGATAACGCACCTAAGCATGAACGCTTTGCTTATTTGCCTGAAACAGGTGAAGAGCTATTTAACTCATTTCTTGGCGTACCCGTGATGTATCGCCGTAAAGTGATGGGCGTTTTAGTTGTTCAAAATAAAGAACCTCAAGACTTTAGTGAAGCGGCTGAATCATTTCTCGTTACTTTATGTGCGCAACTCTCAGGGGTAATTGCCCATGCACATGCGGTCGGAAATATTGATGTTTTCCGCAAACCAACGAGTGGTTCATCTTACAAAACCTTCCAAGGGGTTTCAGGTGCTGGAGGGATTGCATTAGGTCGCGCCATCGTGCTCTATCCCCCAGCCGATCTTGCTGCAATTCCCGATCGTGAAGCTGAAGATATCAGTGATGAACTCGACCTATTAGATCAAGCGATTGCTGCGGTACGTTTAGAGATCCAATCTTTAGATGAGAAAATGCAAGACTCATTGATGTCAGAAGAACGTGCGTTATTTAGCGTGTTCTTGCGGATGTTAGATGAAAATGCCTTACCAAGTGAGATTAAAGATCACATTCGTGCAGGCAGTTGGGCACAAGGTGCGGTGCGTAAAGTCATTGACAAGCATGTGGCGCTGTTTGCACAAATGGAGGACGATTACTTACGTGAACGGGTTTCTGACCTCAAAGATCTTGGTCGCCGAATTTTAGCTTGCTTACAAGAAAATGATTCCAGTCACCGTGAACTTAGCCCAGACAGTATTTTAATTGGTGAGGAAATTAGTACGGCGGCTTTAGTTGAACTTCCTGTTGATAAAATCGCTGCGATTGTGACTTCTGAAGGCGCAGCGAATTCGCACATGGTAATCGTGGCACGCGCTCTGGGGATTCCAACCGTTGTGGGTGTCACCGAATTGCCAATCAACACCCTTGATGACATTGAGATGATTGTCGATGCCTATCAGGGGCGTGTCTTTGTCAATCCGCCGCGCCGCTTACGCCAGCGTTATAAGGAAGTCCAGAAAGAAGAAGAGCAAATCGCCAAAGATTTGAAGCAATATGAAACCAAAGATGCGATTACACCTGATGGTGTCTCTATTCCTTTATTCGTAAATACAGGTTTGATGATTGACGTTGTTCGTGGCGTGCAACGTGGTGCGAAAGGTGTTGGTTTATATCGCAGCGAAATTCCGTTCATGCTACGCGAACGATTCCCAGGTGAAGAAGAACAACGTGCCATCTATCGTCAGCAGTTGAGCCATTTTGCCAATAAGCCCGTGATTATGCGAACTCTCGATATCGGTGCGGATAAAGATTTGCCTTATTTTAGTATTGAAGAAGAAAACTCGGCATTAGGTTGGCGTGGTCTACGCTTTACTCTGGATCACCCTGAAATTTTCTCAGCGCAAATCCGTGCCATGCTAAAAGCTAGTATTGGTTTGAATAATTTGCATATTTTGTTACCGATGGTGACAAGTGTCAGTGAAGTTGAAGAAGTCTTGTATCTGTTGGAACGAGACTGGTTAGCTGTACAAGAAGAAGAACAAGTCAAAATCACTAAGCCTAAAATTGGGATCATGGTTGAAGTACCGAGTGTACTTTTACAAATTGGTGAGTTTGCTGAGCTGGTCGACTTCTTTTCAGTTGGTTCCAATGACTTAACCCAATATTTATTGGCTGTTGATCGTAACAATCCTCATGTAGCTAACGTATATTCGCACTTTCATCCGTCTGTCTTACGTGCTTTAAACCGTTTAGTAGAAGATTGTCATATCTATCAAAAACCAGTCAGTGTCTGTGGTGAAATGGCAGGAGATCCATTATCTGCCATTCTACTGATGGCGATGGGTTTCAATACACTTTCTATGAGTTCTAGCAATATATTAAGAGTTCGTAAAGCGATTTGTCATGTCCCAATGAGTGATGCAAAACAACTCTTAGACGATGTTTTACACATGAATAACCCTCTGGTCATTAAAAGTTGGCTTGAACACTACTTTAAAACGCATGGTCTTGCAGATATGGTCAAATCAAATCGTTTGGTCAGTGCCTAGAAAATAAGTAGGGCATCCTTTCAAGGATGCCTTTACACAACTGCAACAGGTGAAAAACCTCCTGTTTTTATATATGAGCATACAAGCTGAATTTGGGAGTTGATTATACAATTACCCTTAATGAACTATTCAATTCCCTTTAATTGGTTATTTTAATGGGACTTTTTCAAATTTTAACAATTTATTACTCAACAATTCTCATTGCCACATTTAAGATTTAAACAGCTTCAATCGGATAAAGCATTTATGACATCAACTTTAATCCATTGGAAAAAAAACTTTCATCAATCTAGAGTAAAAATACAACGGATGTAAACCACATCATTACAAACCAATTTAGGCATCTTCATTTTTGATACCCATTTTGTAGCCGATACGGTTAAACATTCATATCTTTGAACGGTCAAACAGTTCAGATGACCCAGCTCACAGGTCATCTTGATGGAGATAGAACATGAGCCAAGACGATAAAAAATGTCCTTATAGCCACTTAACCACTGATTTTGGTGCACCCGTGGTGGATAATCAAAATAGTATGACAGCAGGTGCTCGGGGTCCTTTATTAGCCCAAGATTTATGGCTAAATGAAAAACTTGCCAACTTTGTCCGTGAAGTGATTCCTGAACGTCGTATGCACGCTAAAGGTTCAGGTGCATTCGGTACATTTACAGTTACCCATGATATTACTCAATATACTCGCGCTAAAATCTTTAGCGAAATCGGCAAAAAAACAGAAATGTTTGCTCGTTTTACCACGGTTGCAGGTGAACGTGGCGCAGCGGATGCTGAACGAGATATTCGTGGTTTTGCCTTAAAATTTTATACTGAAGAAGGTAACTGGGATATGGTAGGTAATAATACCCCTGTATTCTTCTTACGTGATCCACGCAAATTCCCAGATCTCAACAAAGCAGTAAAACGCGACCCAAAAACCAATCTACGCAGTGCTACCAATAATTGGGATTTCTGGACTTTATTGCCAGAAGCCCTGCATCAAGTCACGATTGTAATGTCAGATCGCGGTATCCCTGCTAGCTACCGACATATGCATGGTTTTAGTAGTCATACCTATAGCTTCATTAATGCAGCCAATGAACGTTTCTGGGTGAAATTCCACTTTAGAACGCAACAAGGAATTAAAAACCTAACTGATGCAGAAGCTGGTGAATTGGTGGGTCAAGACCGTGAAAGCCATCAACGCGATTTATTCGATGCCATCGAACGTCAAGACTATCCAAAATGGACGCTTTTCGTACAAATCATGCCAGAACAAGATGCTGAGAAAGTTCCATATCATCCATTCGATTTAACTAAAGTTTGGCCTCATGGCGACTATCCACTGATTGAAGTTGGTGAGTTTGAACTCAATCGCAACTCTGAAAACTTCTTCCTAGATGTTGAACAATCTGCTTTTGCACCAAGTAACTTAGTGCCAGGTATTAGCGTTTCACCTGACCGTATGTTACAGGCACGCCTATTTAACTATGCGGATGCTCAACGTTACCGTTTAGGTGTGAACTATCAACAAATTCCCGTGAATGCTGCTCGCTGCCCTGTTCACAGTAATCACCGTGATGGTCAAGGTCGCATTGATGCCAACTATGGTGGTTTACCACATTATGAACCCAACAGTTTCGGCCAATGGCAAGAACAGCCGCAATACAAAGAACCACCATTGAAAATCAATGGCGATGCAGACTTCTGGGATTATCGTGAAGATGATAATGACTACTTCAGTCAACCTCGTGCCTTGTTCGAGTTAATGACACCTGAACAGCAAGATGCCTTATTTGGCAATACAGCACGCGCGATGGGTGATGCGTTGGACTTTATCAAGTATCGTCATATCCGTAACTGCTATGCTTGCCATCCAGCTTATGGCGAAGGTGTTGCTGCAGCCCTAGGACTTACTGTTGCAGACGCTCAAGCAGCACGTGAGACTGACCCTGCTCGTCATTTACCAAGCTTTCTTTAAACCCTAAAACATCCAAATAAAAAGCCATCTGCGGATGGCTTTTTTTATGAACTTAGGTAACAATTTAGTCAATCTCTTATAGAAAAATAATCATGTCAAAACAATTAGATCAACTCATCCTAAGTTATAACCTGATCTTATTCGATGCGAAATGTGTTCTTTGCTCAGCATGGGCAAATTTTATGATCAAGCATGATCTACGTTATCAATTCAAACTCGTTTCTGTGCAATCAGATTTGGGGCAACAGATCTTAAAAAAGTACCATTTCCCAACTGACCATTTTGAAACCATGCTCTTACTTGAGAAGGGGCAATTATTCACTGAATCAACAGCTTTCTTACGTGTGATGGAATCCCTTGATTTTCCTTACAATACATTACGATATGGCAAGTTTGTTCCAAAATTTGTACGTGACTTTACTTATCGACGTATTGCCCTCAATCGTTATCAACTTTTTGGTAAGACTGAGGATTGTTATGTGATTCAAGCAAGTGATAAACAGCATTTTTTATTGGATGATGTTTTAAGATGAGAAATGCTGAACTTACAATTGCACAGATTTTAAAATTCTGTCAGTTGATTATTGCCTTTCTTTGGATTTATCAAGGTTTAGTTCCTAAATTAATTTTTCAGGTAGAGGGTGAACAATACGTTTGGCAACAATTACATATTCCTGATGTGTATATACCATGGTTAGTCTCGCTTTCAGGGATTGGCGAGGTCATTTTTGGCATTCTCTTTCTGTTTATAAGACATCAATATTTGCACTGGCTCAGCATTTTGAGTTTAGTTGGGTTATTTATTTTTATTCTATTCATTTACCCAAATCAAATTTACCAAGCATTTAATCCCGTCGTGATGAATATTGCATTAGGGAGTCTTTCGCTGATTTCAATCTGGTGCCTCAACGCAAAGACTCACACTAAGCCCGAATGAAATGTCCTTCACGAATACAATAAAATGGATTGACTAATTTAGATGAAGATTTCATTGCTTGTTGTAACTCATGTTCAGGAGCATTGCGATCTTCATCAGTAAGTTGGAAAGTTCGAAAATGAATGGCCAATGAACGATGCGCATGCAAATCTAAATGCGCGTGAAAAGCATCTTGTGGATTCATATGCACATATCGCATTAACTTTCGTGGCTCATAAGCACCGATGGGTAATAGTGCAATACGTGCATCACCATATCGCTCATGTATTTGTTTGAAGTGCCCTGCGTAACCTGTGTCACCCGCAAAGAAACAATGTCCTGTCTTTGCTAGAAGCGAAAAACCACCCCATAAAGCTCTATTTTGATCCCGTGCCCCACGTCCAGAAGCATGTTGTGCTGGGGTATAGGCTATCTTAATTTCATCATGAAAAGGAATCTCTTGCCACCAATCCATTTCAATCACATGTAAATGTTTTGCTAAGTAGTAACCATTACCTAAACCCGTATAAATCGGCATTTTAAATTTCTGATGCAGCCACTCCAACGTTGCCAAGTCCATATGGTCATAATGATTATGGCTTAGTAGTACTGCATGAATCGTTGGAAGCTTTTCTAAAGCGATGCCTGCTGGGCAAACTCGTTGCGGGCCTTGACCTTGCTTTGGGCTCACATAGTCACACCAGACAGGGTCGGTTAAGAAGTTGTAAGGGCCTATTTGGATGAGAACGGTTGCATGTCCTACAAACCAAATCTGCCAATTATTTAAATCTGCGTGTGGTCTATTTTGTGGTAACTCAAGCATTTGATTACGCAAATTAGCTTCATGTGCGCGATCAACATTCCAAGTATAAGATTTTCGTGTCGCTAGCCATTTAAATAAACCTTTACGGTCAAACGGTGTAAGCGGTTTTTCTAAATTATAAAAACGATCAATACCACAATGATCAGAAGGCTCATGTGGAAATGGAGGTTTCCCCCAAGTATGGCTCAAGCAAGATTGGGTCGGCAATTGATAGGTTAATGTCGGCTTATCTTTCATGTACTTCTTCTTTGCTGGAATTGAATCGCACAAAATTCCGATAGGATTGGGATAATGAGCAGTCCTTTACTCTAACTTTTAAAATCAATCTAATTGTATGATTTTTTTAGAGGGTTTAACTGTCTCTAAACAATCGAACTTGATCCTAACATAAGCTTGTTAGTTATGCTGATTTTATCCAGTCGAGTCAATACAATTTTAGGGAACATATCAAACTTTTCCACTATATACCTTACATAGTTTTTTATTTCTCTAATACATTTTTTATATTTTAAGAGAAAGTATATTGTTTAAAAAAACAGCTATTATATAATACACATCGAGAAGTACTTTCTAACACTCATACTATTACAATAATAGTAAGACATATTTGGATCAGTCTAATGGAATTACGCCATTTACGTTACTTTATTACTGTTGCTGAGGAATTAAGCTTCAGTAAGGCTGCGATAAAACTGCATACAGCCCAACCCTCTTTAAGCCAACAAATCAAAGATTTAGAGGATGATATTGGTGTTCAATTATTTTATCGCACCAAACGTAAAGTTGAATTGACTGAGGAAGGTCTCGTTTTTTTAGAGCAAGCACGCTTAACCTTAACCCAAGCGGACAAAGCCATTACCATGGCGCGACAAGTTGCGGCAGCAAAAGTACAATGTCTAAGAATCGGATTTGTACCTTCTGCTGAAATTAGAATTTTTCCCTATATTTTCCCTAGGTTACGTGTCAAAACACCTAAACTGCAAATCAACACATTAAACTTAAAAGAAAGTGATCAAATCGCAGAATTAAAAAAAGGTGATTTAGACATTATTTTTATTAATCAAGACTTTCAAAATGAATATTTTGCCAGTCAATTGGTTTTGAAAGAACCGTTAATTTTTATCTTACCGAAACAGCATCCTTTAGTGGAGTTTAATGAGTTAAATATTGAACAACTGAATGGATTGGAACTGACCATCCTGTCACATAAACTTTCTCAACCATTGGCTCAAACGATTCTGAAATACAGAGATCAGCATCAAATTAAATTTAAATCGGTCCACGAAACCAACAAGATCGCTGAATGTATTCAAGCAGTACAGAGTGGTTCGAGCTGCGCGATTTTACCTTCTTATATGCAAGCGCTTGCGACGGATCAAATCGCTGTTCGTCCATTAAACCACCCTCTGCCGAGTCTCGATGTATTTATGAGTTTCCATCGCACCTCACTAAGCCAAGCAGCAGAACAATTTTTGGAAGAAATTAGACAAGTTTTCGAACTAGAACAGTTAGCACTTTATGCAAGCTAAGAAAAAAGCCGATTTAAATCGGCTTTGAGTTTGTCTACTTAGGCTGGTTCACTAAAAAATGCTATAAATTTTTGATAACTTTCACGCTGTTTTACATTGTCTAAATATTGTTCTATTACAGGATGAGTCTGTATTTGACCAATTTTCAACTGCCAAAATAACATTGCTGCAACCATCACATCTGCTGTGGTAAATTGTTGCCCGCATAAATATGGATCAGCCTCATTTAAGCCCTGAATAAAGGCATGATAAGCTTCTTGATAATCACCATAGCCAACAAACATTTTCTGATCAGATTTTATCTCTACACCCAACATTTTGTTAGTCGATGCTGCTTCCCAAGGTCCAGAAATAAACATAAGCCAACGATAGTACAACCCTCGCTTAGGATCATTGAGTGCTGGTGCTAAGCCCTTATCCGCGAACTTATCTGTCAAATATGCACACACTGCTCCAAGCTCATAAATCACTATATCTCCATCGACTAGAACAGGAACTTTTCCAAAAGGGTTTATTTTTAAATATTCTGGTGCCTTCATTTCTGTCTGGTAAGCCACTTCTATTCGCTCACAGGCACCCCCCAGTTCAATGAGCAACCAATCAACAACCATACCGCGAGACTGAGTATTTGTATAAAATTTAAGTGTCATTTTTCATATTTCCTTGTTTATTGGTGTTATTAAAATTTAATCGTTCACATTGTCAGTTTTTCTCAGTAGTCGAACGGCATACTTCCTGAGTCCACCATTGTTGAAAAAGTTGTTGTTTGAATTGTGGATAGCGTTCTTGGCTTAAACTTAGATTTTGCATACGATCAAGTCGAAAATTTCGAAAATCATTGCGTAATTCACACCAAGCAGCGAGCACAATCTTGTCATTAAAATAACCAAGTGCAAATGGCTAAACTGTTCTCGCACTAGTGCGTTGCTGTTCATCAACATAATCAAAGAAAATTTTAACTTGAGATCGAATCGACACTCTGACTTGCTCAACCAATATTTGATTGACAGCTAACCATACGTTAAACGCTACGCTGATTAATCTGCAACCGTTCAGCCAAAAACTTGTGCGGTGACTGACTGGATAACGATATTGTCGAGGTAGTTGTAATAAATTCAGTAATCGAATACAACGACTCATGCTATCCCTATTGTTATTATTGATGATGAGAAAATCAGCTTTCTCACCATCTTATCTTTGCAAATAATGTGTATCGCTTAACTTTCAGTAATCGCTGCGCGTTCTAAGATAGTTTGCAAATAAGCATGTAAATCCTGCACATTATGAGCAATCGTTAAAGGCTGGTATTGTTGCAAAGTTTCAATACTATGCACCCCATAGCTGACGCCAATACGTGGCATATTCAGATTTTCTGCCATTTCTAAATCGTAACTGGTATCCCCCACCATAATGGCGCATTCAACTGCTACATCCAACTCAGCAAGAATCTCCTGCAACATCAATGGATCAGGTTTAGACTTGGTTTCACTGGCTGCACGAGTAGTATCAAAAATCTGATGACTATTGGTTTGACTTAATACACGATCTAAACCTTTACGACTTTTACCCGTCGCAACTGCAAGCTTGATCCCTTGTTGTTTTAAGTCAGCCAACAACTCTGCCACACCACTAAACCATGCATCGCCTTTTGAATTTGCAACATAATGATCTGCATAACATTGCAAAATATCTTGCTGCAAATCTGGAACCTGCGGAAATAAGATTTGCATGACTTCGGGCAAACCCAAGCCAATGATACTTTTTGCGGCATCATCCGTTAAAGGTTGCTCAAATTGCTGTGCTGCATATTGCAGACTTGCTACGATTTGTCCCACTGAATCGAATAAGGTTCCATCCCAATCAAAAATCACCAGTTCGATATTTTGACTCATTTCTGTTTTCTCAATTCATTGATCACTTGTTGCATATCTTCTGGCATTGGCGCTTCAATGCTTGGATAGTTTGGAATGTCCAAACGCATGGCATGTAGGCATAAACGACGTGCTTCAGGGCCTTTATAGTCTGTGTTATGTCCATATTTATCATCCCCAACTAAAGGATGACCAATACTTAAACCATGTACACGGATTTGATGGGTACGTCCCGAAAGCGGTGACGCATGCACCAAAGTTGCTGTCTTAAAACGTTCAACCACTTTCCAGTCAGTCTTACTCGGCTTACCGTCTTTGGTCACACGGACACGACGTTCGCCATTCGCCAGTTCATAACGCAATAAGGGTGCATCAATCAATTGCTGATCCAGACTCACCTGCCCCTTAACAATTGCCGCATAGGTTTTCTGGATTTTATGCTCACGCAATAAATCCTGTAATAATTTTAAGGTACTGCGTTTCTTGCTGATCATCACCAAACCTGAAGTGTCACGGTCAATACGGTGGATCAGTTCCAGATATTTTTTACCTGTCGCTGCCCGCAATGCTTCGATCAAACCATAAGCCACACCACTGCCGCCGTGTACTGCAATACCTGACGGTTTATTCACCACTAATAATCCCTCATCCTCATAGACCACACGACTAAGCAGGCTTTGCGCCACGCCATCACTCACTGGTGCCGCGCTTTCATCCTTTTGTTCATAACGAATTGGTGCGACACGAATCTGATCACCAATATTCAAACGTGTTTCTGCTTTTATTCTTTTTTTGTTTACACGTACTTGTCCTTCACGAATCAAACGGTAGATTCGACTTTTCGGAACACCTTTTAATCGGGTAAATAAAAAATTATCTATTCGCTGCCCGTCTTGATGCTCATCCACCTCAAACCAAGTGACACTTTGCCATTGTTGTGTAGAATTCATACGCTCGATTAATCCAAGATTTGCTAAATATGATTAAAAATTGATCACTTAGCTAAGTTATTTCACAAGAAACCTAAACTTAGCCCATAGGCAGATGCCGCAAGGTTTGATATATTCAGCGCACGGATACCACCGTAAGTGAGCATCAGATCAAAAATTTTATTTAGATAAAATTTTAAATCGACGAGATACTCACCAATAACTCGGATAGGTCCTAAAGAATTATGCCGACGCCGAAGGCTTATTATATCGGCAAAATGGCAAACTGTTGCGTTTAATTGTGCATCAGCACATACAGTTTGTT
This sequence comes from Acinetobacter sp. 5862, assembly GCF_024494585.1. Classification (NCBI taxonomy): domain Bacteria; kingdom Pseudomonadati; phylum Pseudomonadota; class Gammaproteobacteria; order Moraxellales; family Moraxellaceae; genus Acinetobacter; species Acinetobacter sp. 5862. Next base: position 81,526 of record NZ_JANHGP010000021.1, on the reverse strand, counting down.
CAGAAAAAATATGTTGCCAACAAATTTGTTGGTTATTAAACGTAAACTGATCCACATCAGACAATTTGCTCCCTGATGTCGCATTCAGGCTAAAGCGTTGATGCATTGGAACTGCTAAGCAGAGATACGATGATCATTCCGTATCACGAGACTTCCAGGTGGATCGACTTCAATGCTTAATGACAGTGAAAGTCACCATCCAATGCACCGCTCACCCGCCAGTGAAGCGTCTAGGAACTTTGATTATGCTGGGTCTAACGATATTTCACAGATGCAAAACATGGATGAAATATCATTAGACTGAAGATTAAGGCACTATTGCTGACATCGAAATAAACGTATCAAAGCACAAACTGAATATTTACAGTCAGTGGTTTCAGAGCATCATGTACAAAGCTGCTTCTGAATCTTGATCGCGCCAATTTGATGTTTGCTCAAAAGTATCGGGCTGATTGTTTGTGTGCATCACTATTAGGTGTCACACCCATGAAACGTATGTTGATTAATGCAACCCACGCCGAAGAAGTTCGCGTTGCACTGATTACTGGTAATCGTCTTTACGATTTCGATTTAGAAAATCGTACTCGTGAACAAAAAAAATCAAATATTTATAAAGGTCATGTCACTCGCGTTGAACCTTCTTTAGAAGCAGTTTTCGTTGAGTACGGCGCACAGCGTCAAGGCTTTTTATCTATGCGAGAAATTGCAAACTCGTATTTCAAAGCGGATCCTCGTCAAACTTCAAATATTCGTGAACTCATCACTGAAGGCACAGAATTATTGGTTCAAGTCGAAAAAGAAGAGCGCGGTAACAAAGGTGCTGCGCTTTCTACTTTTATTTCTCTTGCAGGCCGTTATTTAGTACTTATGCCAAACAACCCGAAAGGTGGCGGTATTAGCCGTCAGATTTCAGGTTCTGTGCGCGAAGAACTCAAAGAAATTCTATCTTCTTTAAATGTACCTCGTGGCATGAGCGTCATTGTTCGTACTGCGGGTATTGGTCGTACACAAGAAGAATTGCAACTTGATTTGCAACATTTACTTGACCTTTGGGCTCAAATCCAAGGTTCAGCAGGTTCTGGTCCATCACCAATGTTAGTTCACCAAGAAGCAGGTGTAGTGACACGTGCGATCCGTGATTACTTACGTGATGATGTTGCAGAAATCCTGATTGATAGTGAACAAGCTTATAACGAAGCCTATAACTTCGTAAAAGCAGTCATGCCACGCCAACTTGATAAGTTAAAAACTTATACCTTGAATGAGCCTCTATTTGCTCACTTCGGTATCGAAAGCCAAATTCAAACCGCTTATGAACGTGAAGTTAAACTTCCGTCTGGTGGTTCAATCGTCATTGACCAAACTGAAGCTTTAGTTTCAATCGATATTAACTCGGCGAAATCAACGCGTGGTCATGATGTTGAAGAAACTGCTTTAAACACCAACTTGGAAGCAGCTGAAGAAATCGCACGTCAACTTCGTTTGCGTGATATTGGCGGTTTAGTCGTAATCGATTTTATTGACATGACCAAAGACCGTAACCAACGTATGGTTGAAGCGAAATTACGTGAAGCAACGCAAAGTGACCGCGCACGTATCCAGTTCGGTCAACTGTCACGTTTTGGCCTCATGGAAATGAGCCGTCAACGTTTACGCCCTTCTTTAGAAGAAGCGACTGGCTACGTTTGCCCACGCTGTCATGGCACGGGTATGGTCCGTGACTTACGTTCATTGTCACTTTCGATTATGCGCAAGGTCGAAGAAATTGCTTTACGCGAGCGTCAAGGTGAAGTTCAAGTTGAAGTTCCAGTTGAAATCGCAGCATTCTTATTAAATGAAAAGCGTCACAGCCTTGTATATCTGGAGCAAACTTCCAATGTGCGTGTCACCATTTTGCCGCATCCACATTTAGAAACGCCACACTATGAAATTCAGTACAATCCAGCAGGCTTTGCGCCTTCAAGCTATGAACGTACTGAAGCGACCCGTGACAGTGAAAAACAACTCGGTTATGAGTCTTCTGAATGGCATTTAGAAGAAGCAGAGCATCACCATGCAGCACCTGCACAAAATAATGCAGCTGGACAGCAAAAGAAAGCCACTCAACAACAAGCTGCTCAACCTAAGCAAGCACAACAAGCTGTTGCACAAAAATCAGCAAGCCCTTGCGCATGGTTAGAGAACTTATTCGTTCAAAAGCAAGCACAAACGATTGATCAATCACGTTCTGCACAAAATGCTGCCGCAGCAATTGAACAAATGATTAATAACGGTGCAGTCAGCCGTGGTCAGTTTGGTCAAATGAATACACCTGCTGCTATCACTGAGACTGCAGCACCAACCGCCAATAATGCTTATATTTCACAATCACCCGTGAAACAAGAAGCACGCGAAACATTTGAGAAAGATGAAAAAGCTCATCGCCCAAATCAATCGCAAAATCCGAAGAAACGTAAACATAAAGAACAACGTGAACATCATTCACATGCACATGAACAACAAAATCAAGTGCAGGAAGAAAATATTCAAGTTTCTTCTCGTCAAGAGCAACCATCACGTCAAGAACAACGTGAGTTAAAGCGTCAGCAAAAACGTCAGCAACCACAAGAACATCAAAACCAACAGCAGCATCAAGATGCTGGACATGGTAATGATACAAGCGCGTTGCCACGTCGTGATCGCAATAACCAACAGCGTCCAAATCGACCAAACCGTCATCGTGACCAAAGTGTTTTAAATGAAACTGCTGCCGCTACACCTGAAACTGTAGCGAGTCCTCAACAAATTAAAGTTGATGTGATTGATGCACCTCGCGCAGAACCAATCAACACAGCATTGATCGTAAATATTGATCAAGGTCAAAGTGAAATTGTTGCATTAAATCAACAACAGGCTAAGCCAGTTACAAAAACTCAAACAGCACCTGTTGCTGTAGAGCAAACTGAAGTCCTTGAACCTGTTCAAACAGAAAAAGTGGCTACAGAAGTTGAAGAAGTGACATCAACTGAAGCTGCTCCAGCACCTGTAAAACGTGCTAGCAATGATCCACGTTCACGTCGTCGTCATCGTGATTCACAATCATCGCCTAAAGCCGTTGTGCCTAAAGTTGTACCGTCACAAATTCCAACATTAGCTCAATACACGATGAGTAGCCTGATTCGTCATGTATATGGTGAAGATTGTACTATTTTGATTGAGCAATTCGGCTTAGTGACAACATTTAATCGTGCATTACAAAAGTTTGCTGAGCAATATGCAAATACTTTAGTGCTTGAAACTGTTGCTGAAGAAAAACGTCCCGTAACCCGTGATGCTGAACTTCCAACTCAAAAGCAAACTGAAGAAGTTGAACCCGCACCTGTATTGGCACTAACTCCACCTGAAGCACCTGCTACTCGTGTTGCAAATGATCCACGCGAACGTCGTCGCTTGGCTAAACTTGCCGCTGAACAAGCTAAGGAAGCTCATATCGCTGCAAATACGACTGCTGCACCTGTTGAAAGCACCGAATCGAAAGAAGAAGTGCCAGAAACAGTCGTTAATATTATTGCAGATGAAACAGTATCCACTCCAGCGCAACAACCACTAGAACTAGACAGTACTGATGTTACTCCAGCAGAAGCCGCACCAGTTGAAGCTTCTGAACCAGTAACATCGACTGAAACTGTTCAAGCTGTTGAAAAAGCTGAGCCGACTGAAGCAGAACTAGAGGATGAAGCAGCGAAGGCAGAAAAGGAAAAATCTAGCCGTCCTCGTCGCCCTCGTGGAAGACCACCTAAAAAAAGCACAACTGGCAATGAATAATTTGCTAAATTGCACTCAATAAGGCAAAGCCTAGTCATTTCGATGACTAGGCTTTTTTGTTATTTTGTCAGATTAGGTTGATTGCTCTAGGAACTTACCAGTAAAAACAGCATCAACAACAATGATGTTAATGGTTTTGTTCTAACAGATAGCCATTTTTGGACTGGTCGAAAAATAAATAGGATTGATATGAGCCAAACTACGCAGACCGATATTATTACCCTTAGTGATGTTGCTACTCGACTTCCAAACTTCATCACCAAAGTACCTCATATCCTCAATGGACTTAAACAAGCATATATACGAACGCCAACTTCACCTGCTGGTTTAGGCATTGCCTTTGAAAAAGCAGTCAAGCGTAACCCTCAAGGCATCGCACTGTTATTTGAAGATCAAAGTTACAGCTACCAAGCACTAAATGAATGGGCCAACCAAATTGCGCATTACTATTTATCGCTTGGTGCTAAAAAGGGTGATGTCATTGCAGTGATGGTTGAAAACCGTCCTGAACTGATTGCTACGATTGTTGCTTTAGCTAAAATTGGTGTCACGATCGCACTCGTAAACACATCACAAGTCGGTAAAATCCTCGCTCATAGCATTAATTTGGTTAATCCAATTGCAGTGATTGCAGGTGAAGAAGTCCGTGCTGTGATTGATGAAGCTCGCCCAGAATTAAAAGTTGCTCAAGATCGTTTCCACTGGTTTGCTGATCTAGAAACACGAAAAAATGCAGGGCTTGCACCACAAGGTTATGTGAACCTTGCGCAACAAATTGACCAATTTCCAAAATTCAATCCATCGACTACCCGCACCGTGACAGGTAAAGATGGTTTGTTCTACATCTATACCTCTGGTACAACGGGCCTACCAAAAGCTGTTATTTTCACACACAGCCGTTGGACTCTAGCTTACGGTACCTATGGACATATCCTTAACCTCGGTAAAGATGATGTGATGTACGTGACCCTCCCGCTTTACCATGCAACAGGTGTAGTCGTGTGCTGGTGTGGTGTGATCGCAGGTAGCGCAACCCTTGCAGTACGTCGTAAATACTCAACTAGCGCATTCTGGAAAGATGTACAAAAATTCAATGCCTCTGCAATTGGTTATGTCGGTGAACTGTGTCGTTACCTCATCGATGCGCCTGCAACTGAACAGGATCGTGCTCATCGTGTTACCAAAATGATTGGTAACGGTATGCGTCCAAACATTTGGGGTAAGTTCAAAGAACGCTTTGGCGTGCAAGAAGTACTTGAACTTTATGCATCAAGTGAAGGCAATGTTGGTTTTAGTAATATCTTTAACTTTGACAATACAGTTGGCTTCTCTCCAACACCATACGCGATCGTTGAATTTGATAAAGAAAAGAATGAATTAGTTCGCGATAAGAAAGGTCACTGCAAGAAAGTCAAAACAGGTGAGGTTGGCTTACTGATTGGTAAGATCACCAGCCGTTCACCATTTGATGGCTACACCGATCCAGAAAAGAACAAATCTGTGATTTTAAAAGATGTGTTTAACAAGGGCGACTCATACTTCAATACTGGAGACTTGGTTCGTGATATCGGCTTTCGTCATGCGCAGTTTGTAGACCGTTTAGGCGATACTTTCCGTTGGAAAGGTGAAAACGTTTCTACAACTGAAGTTGAAAACATAGTCTGCGAATATGAAAAGATCGCGGAAGCTGTGGTATATGGGGTAGAGATTCCAAATACCAATGGTCGTGCAGGTATGGCAGCAATTACTTTGGTTGATGGTGCAGAGCTTAACGAAACTGATCTAAGCGCTATGGTAAATGTATTTAAAAAATGCTTACCATCATATGCAATTCCAGTATTTTTACGCATTCAAGCCAAAGTAGAAACCACTGGAACATTTAAATACCAAAAAAATAAACTGAAAGAAGACTCATTTAATCCGAGCAAAACATCTGAACGTTTATTGGTTTTATTACCAGGTACAAACAGCTATAGTGATGTAAATACTGAAATCTTTGATAACATTCAAAGCTATCAGTACCGTTTCTAGTTTATTTTTTAGCTAAACAAGAGGAAATCGTGCTTTTTATAAACAATCATGCAGATGTTTTTAAATTTCCTCTTGTGTTAGCTGAATAAGTTGCTAGAATACGCAACATCAAAACGAGATGGGTCGTTAGCTCAGTTGGTAGAGCAGCGGACTTTTAATCCGTTGGTCCCGCGTTCGAGTCGCGGACGACCCACCAGATTCTAAAAAACCTCATCATTTATGATGAGGTTTTTTATTTTGTGCGAACTATCTTTCTAAAAGATGACAGCAACCATTAGATTACTTTAAGCATCCTTGCTCAAAGTAATCTTGCACCTAAATTATAAAAAACTTTCCAATACCGAATTTAAAAAGATATGCCCCTGCTCTGTGCAAGCAATTCGATTCACATCAGCGACCAAAAGTTTTTTGTCACGTAGTTGATTCAGCGTCTCACTGATATCTTGCAAATCAAGCCCTGTGCGTTGAGTATAAAATTTCGCATCTACCCCATCATTTAAACGCAAAGCATTCATCATAAATTCAAAGGGCAATTCATCCGCTTCAATCTTTTTCATTTGGAGATGATCCGCAGGAACCTTGGCTAAATAATCCTTCGGTAAACGGGTTTTCTGAAAACGATAAATCCCATCTGGACGACTAACCTTAGCATGCGCCCCTGCCCCAATGGCTAAATAATCACCAAACTGCCAATAGTTCAGGTTGTGCGCTGATGGCTTTTCCTTACGCCATGCGGAAACTTCATAATTGATAAAGCCCTGTGCCTTTAAATATGCCTCACCCTGCTCTTGTATCTGCTCCAGTATCTCGTCCTGCGGAAGCATGGGCTGGGTACGAAAAAAAACGGTATTCGGCTCAATGGTCAGTTGATACCAACTAATATGGGTTGCGCCCTGTTCTACCGCAAGTTTGAGATCAGTTAGAGCTTGTTCAAGGGTTTGTTGGGGTAGACCATGCATTAAATCCACATTGACACGCTGAAAGCCTGCCTGACGCGCCTGCTGAATGGCACTGAGCGCATTATCGGCAGAATGAATCCGCCCTAAACGTTGTAAATGCTCCGTATTAAAACTTTGCACACCAATCGACAATCGGTTAATGCCCGCTGCAAGATAATCTGCAAATGGATCATGTTCCACTGTGCCAGGATTAGCTTCCAATGTGATTTCACAATCTACCTCAAAGTCTAATTGCGCCTTTAATTGACTAAATAACCACTGATAGCCTTGTGCTGAAATTAAAGACGGCGTTCCACCACCAATAAATACGCTATGAATTGACCGACCTTGCGCCATTTCAATTTGAGTCTCAAAATCAGCCACCAGCGCCTCAAGATATTGTTGCTCTAAATCCACAGACAATTCCCCATCAGGAACAGCATGTGAATTGAAGTCACAATAAGGGCACTTACGCACACACCAAGGCATATGGATATAAAGTGAAAGTGGAATATTTGCTGGATTTAAATGACTCAAAATGGAAGCTCAACAACAGAACCCTTTTATTTTAACATGACTCGACTCATCAACCACTCATCATCTATGCTATGTATGAGACCACCAAGAATAATGAATGATATAAATATGATCAAATTCTCAAGCCAGTTGCTACTTTTCCTCCCCCTCGCTTTAGGCGTTGGAATAGCAATGGCATTCCAGACTGCAATTAACGCCCAGCTCCGAGAACATTTACATTCCCCCATTCAAGCCGCATTTCTTTCATTTCTGGTTGGCACGATTATTCTTGCGTTTATGGTTTATTTTCAAAGCGCGGCAAAGCCAAACTTAAGTGAACTTTCACATATTCCGTGGTTTTTGTGGATAGGTGGAATACTTGGGGTTTATGCGATCAGCATGAGCATTTATACTGCACCCAAACTTGGATTTCTCACCTTTTCAGGTCTGGTTATTTTCGGCCAGCTTGTCATTTCCATGTTACTGGATCATTTTGGCTGGCTAGGGACAGAAAAAACACCTGTCAATTGGCAACGTCTTGTCGGCAGTATTGTCATTTTTATTGGTGTTATATTCACTCTACAACGCTAATTCTCCCTCAATCAATAAGAGTATTTTTTGTGTCTGACGCGACAACCAAGCGGTTTGAACTTAAGCAATTATTTCATTTAATGTTTCCGATCTTAATCACCCAATTTGCTCAAGCTGGGCTTGGTCTTATTGATACCATCATGGCAGGTCATCTTTCTGCTGCTGATTTGGCAGCCATTGCTGTCGGTGTTGGTTTATGGATTCCAATTATGTTGTTATTTGCAGGAATCATGATCGCAACAACACCTTTAGTCGCTGAAGCGCGCGGTGCAAGAACACCAGAGAAAATTCCGACTATTGCACGTCAATCCTTATGGGTTGCGGTCATCCTCGGCATCGTTGCTATGTTGATTTTGCAATGTATGCCGATGTTTTTACCCCTGTTTGGAGTACCTGAAAGTTTATTACCCAAAGCAAGCCTGTTTTTACATGCGATTGGCTTTGGTATGCCTGCGGTGATGATGTACGCAGCATTACGTAGTTATTCTGAAGCCTTAGGACATCCACGACCTGTCACTGCGATTAGCTTAATTGCATTGTTGGTCCTGATTCCACTGAACTTTATTTTTATGTACGGTTTTGGACCTATTCCTGCTTTAGGGAGTGCGGGTTGTGGCTTTGCAACAGCAATCTTACAGTGGCTGATGTTTATTACACTGGCGATTTATATTTCAAAAGCTAAAGCTTATAAACAAGCGCCCATTTTCACAAAATGGGAAAAAATTGATCCTATATGGGTAAAACGCATCTTAAAGCTGGGTCTGCCGATTGGTCTAGCTGTATTTTTTGAGGTGAGTATTTTCAGTACAGGCGCGATTGTCCTGAGTCCACTCGGTGAAAATGCAATTGCGGCGCATCAGATTGCAATTTCTGTGACTTCACAATTGTTTATGATCCCATTATCTCTTGCCATTGCACTCACGATTCGTGTGGGCACTTATTATGGAGAAAAAAATTGGTATGCGATGCGCCAAGTTCAAAAAGTAGGCTTGATTAGCGCAACCATTTTTGCTGCTTTGACCATGACACTGATTGCTGTAGCGCGCCCCTATATCGTGGCAATCTATACCAATGATATTCATGTTATTCCTGTCGCGATGTATCTGTTGTGGTTCGCGATGGCGTATCAATTAATGGATGCATGGCAAGTAAGCGCTGCAGGCTGCCTACGAGGCATGCAAGACACGCAAGCACCAATGTGGATTACCTTAATGGCATACTGGGTGATTGCTTTCCCAATAGGCTTATATCTGGCACGTTATACGATTTGGGGTGTTGCAGGTGTTTGGTTAGGATTGATTATCGGTTTAAGTATTGCCTGTGTATTCTTGATTGGTCGTTTATATTTAAACAATAAACGATTAGCGCAACACATTAACCTCAACTCATAAGAACTTAATGCTGATTTAATTTTTTAATTGAAAGATGACAAGTATGTCATCTTTCAATTTGACCAAAATGTGCGATCAATCTAATAAAAACTTTGGCTAAATCTTAAAAGATCGGGCTAGATTACATCTAAAAATTCCAACCAATAGATGCCCAATACATCCTGTAAGATCTAATCCATTCCCAATATCTACTTACATCCCTTAACATTTCCATCTAGGCAATTTAAGTTTTGTCGCCTATGATCAGGATATCACTTTGAAACTGAATCGAATGAGGTCAAGCGAATATGGCAAAACATGCAAGCTCTCCCAGTAGACGTTTTTTAAAACTGGCTGGTATGACCGCAAGTATTGCCAGCAAAAGCGTTGCCAACTCCATTCGTAATCTCACCGCAGATGAAGAACAAAAAAACGCAGCACGCAGCCAACTATTTCAAGATATTGGCTTACAGATTGCCGATACATTAGGTGAAATGAAAGGTGCTGTGATGAAAGTTGGGCAAATTGCCTCACAGTATAAAGACATCTTTCCACCCGAAGTGGCGAAAGCAATTGCTAAGTTACAACGCCAAGCCCCTGCCATGCCTTTTGCTGCGATACAACAGCAAGTCGAAAAAGAGTTAGGCAAACCCTTAAACCAAATTTTTAGCTCTTTTGAAACCGAACCATTTGCAGCAGCTTCGATTGGTCAAGTACATCGTGCGGTACTTCCAAATGGGCAAGCAGTTGTGGTGAAAGTACAATATCCAGGGGTTGACCAAGCCTGTGAAAGTGACTTAAAGCAAGTCCGCCTCGCATTACGCTTAATGGGCGTACTTAAGATTGATAAGAAGCTACAAGATCAACTATTTCAAGAAATTCAGGACAGCCTTTCCGCCGAGCTAAACTACGAAATCGAAGCACAAAACCTCGAGGTTTTTAAAATTTTTCATGAGAAGTTGGATAATCAAATCATCATACCAACCGTCTATAAGGATTATTCGTCTCGCCGCGTACTAACGCTGAGCCTTGAACAAGGTGATTCTATTGAAACCGCAAGTACATGGTCAGTTGAAACCCGCAATAAAATTGGTCGTCGTTTGATTCGCGCTTTAGGACAAGAAATGTTTTTCTTGAAGCGTTTTCACTGTGATCCACATCCGGGCAACTTCGCTTTCCGTGAAGATGGCAGTGTGATTATTTATGATTACGGTAGCGTCAAAACGCTATCCCCTGAAATCATTCAACACTTTAAAGCATTGGTCAATGCAGCTCGCCAAGAAGATATTGCTCAGGTTGAAGATTTATTGGTTGAACTGCATTCAATTGCTGAAAAGCAGAAATTTCCAACCGAACTGTATACACAATGGATTGAAATTCTATTACGCCCGTTAAGTACACATTATGACTTTGCCGAAAATTCATCGCATCACGATGGAATGCGACTTGTTAAAAAATCGCTGAAATATTGGGATGTATTTAAACCTTCTCCAGATACGCTCATGGTCAATCGTACGATTTCAGGACATTATTGGAACTTGATTCACCTTAAAGTTCACGACAACTTAAATGATTTATTTGAAGAGCTTGTTCCAAATTACTAAAAAACTGCCCCCCTTTATTTTGAATAAAAGGGGGTGAAATATTTTACCTACAAATTATATATCACTCACTTGAAAGCATTAGAATTGACCCCATATATTGTTATGTTATAACATATCCTAAAATAGGAGTCATTTAAAATGCGTAAAGATATTCATCCTGCTTATCAACAAGTCTTGTTTCATGATACCAATGCTGATGCCTACTTTTTAATTGGTAGCACACTCCAGCCTAAACAAAGCAAAGAATATCAAGACAAAGTCTATCCATACGTTACCCTAGATATTTCAAGTGCATCGCATCCGTTTTATACAGGTGAAGTACGCCAAGCAAACAATGAAGGTCGTGTTGCCAGCTTTAACAAACGCTTTGCACGTTTTAATCGCAAAGGTTAATCTTGTTTTAAGTTTCATTCATTAAGCTATTAATATTGGAAGTCTAAGGCTATATCTCCTCCGCTTAGACTTCTTTTTTTATGTCTAGATTCTATACATCCTAGCGATCAGTTGATTTACCCACCACGCCAAACTAAATCGGTGTTTTCACATAGAATAAAGAAATCTCTTTACGATTCAGATAACTCAATAATTCGATTGCTTGTTCAGAGCTTACTGCAAATTGAATTTGTATAGGTCGATCCGCGAATCCAAAGAAACGAGCAGAATGAAATAAACCCTGATGATCAACCTTCCAAACCCGCTCATACTGTCTCCCCACGCAAATTCATTTGACTTGCGACTGCCAACAATCATTCACTAATCGCTTTTCCCTAAACATTATGGTTTTGTGTCGTACAAAAAGTAATTAAAAATCCATTCATTTCATCACTTCTTGGCTATGTGGCACTAAGCCATTGATGCAGGCTCATACCTAAGAGGGTAAACAGCAATGATCCAAGCACATGAATCAAAATTGCAGCACAGGCATAACCCAATTTACCACTTTGTAATAAGGTAATAATCTCAGCCGAAAATGTTGAGAACGTGGTCAATGCACCACAAAAGCCCGTGATCACGAACAGTTTGTAATTGGGGCTGAGAGAGCTTTGAGAAAAATAGGAAATTGCAAAACCAATAATAAAGCCACCAACAAAGTTGACGGTGACCGTTCCTAAAGGAATATTGGGGAAAATAGGATTCAGCTTTAAACCCAAAAACCAACGTAACCATGCACCTAATACCGAGCCAAGTGCGATTGAGAGTAAAGGATAGTACATGATTTACTCCATACACTGCGCTGGAGCTAAAATGATATTCAGCATGAGTTTATAGCTAATTTTCTGAAATTTTTTCATTTGCGAACTCCAAAATGGGAACAGAGCACGCACAAACCTACGCTCCCTGTTCAGGGTAACGTAGGCATCATTAGCCAAAACGGCGGTTTGTAATAGGAGGAATGCCATCTCCTTTGCTCTAAAATAACATAATTTTTAGACAACTCAACTGCTGTGTATAAACACAAAGTTATCCACAATTTATTGAGATTCTGGCAATATTTTTTCTCCCACCACATAAAAATCCAGTTTAGGAACCACAAAAGTAAAAGCTGCGGTATCATCATCTAAACCCAATTGTTGCAACAATTGAGGAGCCTGTAATTTATCAATCTCAGCAGCCTGAATTTGTGGAAATTGCACAGGCATGTTGATATCCCCTTGCGACATCCGAGTCGGTTGGTCAATCCATTCAGCCCACGCATGATCTTGATCCACCAAAAATTGAACGGCCTCCTCCCATGAGGAAAATAAGCTTTGCCAAGCCTCAGGTAAACGTTTCTGCATGCTGATGTGTATATCACTGCTAAAAGAATAATCTTCATCCATGCGAATACGAGTATGAATCGCATTTCCATCTCGTTGATGCTGAAAATTTGGCGCATATTGCGCAGGCATCACATCACTGGCGAGGCGACCACCGATCACATACAGAGCTTGATCAACGATCACTTGTTCAAAGATTACGGTCTTAGGCTTTGATTCATTTAAATAAAAGCGCCAATTACTCTGCCGAGGTGAAGGCATTAGCTGGCGTAGTTTTCCAAGGAAAGTAAAGCCAAAATGCTGGTGCTGATAAGTTAAAATAGTAAAGATGGTTTTGCCCTGCTTTTCCCATAAAATAGCAGGATCTGGATAACGCTGGCGAACTTGCTCAGCATCCGCCAACCAAGACAAATAAACCACATTGCTCACCTGACTTTGTAAACGCATAAAAGGAAGTATGCGCATCACCATACGACGGAGTTGCAAGACAAAACGACAACTTAATATCGGTGCGAAAAATCGCAATGTAGACCATGGTGAGGACCACCTTAAACGGTGTCTATTCATTATTATTCAAAAGATTGATGCTCGCTTTGAGCATAAACTGCCAAGATTACAACGTCCAGTTCAAATACGATGCTGTATTTAAATGTTATGATGCGGGCATTACTTCACCAAATATGGAATTTTGAAATGGCTCAAAGCTTATTGGCACAACTTAAAGATGGTTCAGCAAAGTTTGCAGACGTATTGGCATTTATTGAAGCGCGTTATCAACATACGCCAACAGCCTTTCAAAATGGCGCACAATCAAATGCTGCAACCGAAAACCAAGGCAGCGCAAAAGTACTCAGCTTTGCGCAAATCGAAGGCTTAAATCAAGCGGAGACGCTCAGTTTATTTGCGGAACATTATGCATCTGTATTGGCGACACCTGAAGCAACAGATCATCAAAATATCCGTCAGTTTATGCAAAATGGCTGGGATGGCGTGAAGTTTGAAGGTAAAGCACTGACTGCAAAATAAGATAAAGGAGGTACTTAACCTCCTTTTTTATCATCATTTTCTATTGTAATGTTGGGTCTAACCAGTTTAGATAAATTTGTTGTTAAACTATAAAAATCGCCACCCATTTTCCCAACACTATCGAGTTGCTGTTGATCAATCATCTGCCCATCCCATAACCGATCATCAACATAAATCGATTTAACATCCAGCAATACGACTGTACCTCCAGATGCTAAGCTACTGAGCTGAATCACCTCTCTTAATTGGCATTCATAACGCACTGGTGCATATTTTACTGCCAAGGCTGCGACCGCATGGCTTGGTTCAGACTCAATCTCAGCAAAATCAAACTCACTTTGCTCTGGAGGCAATACAGCACAAGATAAATTCATCTGTTCAAGCAGTTGTGAATTTACAATATGAATCGCACATTGTTGCGTCTCGATTAAATTTCTCAAAGTATCTTTATCTTGCCCATTTCTTGGATTGACTTGTGAATACCAAAGGATGGGAGGATGACAACTCGCAACGTTAAAGAATGAATAAGGGGCTATATTGGCTACGCCACTAGCAGAAATGGTACTGATCCATGCGATGGGTCTAGGCGTAATTCCCCCAACCAACAAACGATAGATCTGATTTGCATCTAACTCAGAGGTTTCAAAAATCATAATGCTTGCACTACCTACTTATGGGCGTTCGATATATTGTGGTAAATCATCTGTAATGCAGTCCCGTTCGCTTTACGGCAACGCTGACATTGGCATTGGACGATCTCACCAATTTCACCCTGAATTTCGTAGCGGATGCCCTGACATAAACAACTCCCTTGATATACTGGCGATTGTTCAGACATATCATCATACATCCTATATTTATTGGCTACTCAAAACTAACACTATTCGCATATCAAACAAAGTACAAAACAGCGTATTTATCTGCTTAAAAAATGTTGTACGCCTTGCCCTGCTGCTCGCCCTGTGGCAAAACAAGCCGTCAGCAAATATCCACCTGTCGGTGCATCCCAGTCCAGCATTTCGCCACAGCAAAACACATAAGGATTAGATTTCAATTGCAATTGTGGAGATAAAATATCTTGCTTGACCCCGCCCGCACAGCTAATCGCTTCTTCGATTGGACGGAAGCCATCTAAAGAAATACTGAGATGCTTGATCTGCTGCACCATTTGCTTGGCATCTGACCATAAGCTTTTATCAACGATTTCCCGAAGCAGATTAATTTTGACCTGATCCAAGCCTGCTTTACGCCAAAGATTGGTAAGAGACTGCTTCTTATTGCCTTGTAATTTCTTTTCTAATTGTTCAATACTGAGGTCTGGAAGTAAGTCTAGGTGAAGTTTTAGGTTTTTCTTTTGGCTCAGCTGTGTTCTTAAATCACGTCCCAATTTATAAATCACACCACTTTCAAAACCATAGTGCGTAATGATGATATCACCATGTGTCTTTCGCTCAGTTGTAACCCACGCATCAACTCGTTTGAGTGGCTGACCAAAACAATCTTGCATAAACGGCGACCATTGTTTCAGCACCCCAACATTGCTAGCCTGAAATGGTTCAATTTCATCGGTGGAAAGCCATTGCTGCCACGCGCCATCACTACCTAATTGTGACCATGACACTGCTCCGCAGGCCAAAATAATCGCATCATAAGTTGCACTAAATTGCTGAGTCTGATTCTCTATCGTGAGTTGATTGTTGGATAAATCCACACAACGATGACGATAATGGAATTTTACACCCTTCTGAATCAATCGCTTTAACCAAGCACGAAGTAACGGTGCTGCTTTCATTTCTACTGGAAACACACGCCCTGAACTGCCGACATAGAAATCGATCCCAAGACCTTGCATCCAATTTTGAATCCACTGAGCATCCCATTGTTTCACCCAAGGGCTCAACCAATCGGTACGATCATAGCGTTGGATAAATACGTCTACAGGCTCAGCATGTGAAATATTTAAACCTGTTTTGCCCGCCATTAAAAACTTGCGCGCTGCAGAAGGTTTTTGTTCAAACACATCAATTTGATAGTTGTATTGACTCAACACTTCAGCAGCCATCAAGCCCGCTGGACCTGCACCAATAATCGCAATGCGTTTAGACATCAAGGTTCTCTTGAATATTCTGCCCTTGCAATGGTGCAAAATCATCAAAACGGGTTATATAACTTTCTGGTTTTCGAATGATCAATTGTTGGCACAATTCACCACGTTCTAAGTACTTAATTTCAAAATGAGTACGTGCAGAATCTACTGCAATTTTCTGCTTTTCATATGGCAGTTTCCATAGCTCAATCAACTGCTGTTCAGCTTCATCAATATATTCAGGAATATTGCTTGCGAGCGTAATCGAGCCATTGGGCTGAAGACGAGAAAGTAAGAACTCAAAAAATGGCATATTCAGCCAACGTTGTGCAGGATTATGCGGCTCTGGATTTGGATAGAGAATAAAAAATTGTTCGACCTGTGCAGGATATAGGGCATGCACAATCCAAGGTAAAGCATCGGCATGAATCGGATTGAGATATTCACGCGGTTCTAGTTGATGCTGTTTTTGCATAGCCAGAAATTTTTCTTTGGTTCGTTCAATCGCATACAACGTGGTGTGTGGATTTTGCCCCGTAAACAACAAGGCATGTTTGCCTTTTCCAGCACCAATTTCGACACAAATCGGTGTACTAGGAATGGCAATAAAATGACGAGGGGCTTGCATACGTTGTGCTTGAAATTGACGAATCGACATAATCTCATCAAACTATCTAGAAATCGGCATAAGTCTAACAACTCACTTTACTTTTGCCTAATCTATTTATTTTATGTTTTAGGAATTTTCTATGCCACGTACATTTCCCTGCCCTCGTTGTGGTGAAGCCAGCACTTGGGAAGGTAATGAATTTCGTCCGTTTTGCTCAGAGCGTTGTAAGCTGATTGATTTAGGGGCTTGGGCAAACGATGAATATAAACTGCCTACCCAAGATTCACCTCAGGCAGGCGATAAACGTCATGAAGATGAATACGAGGATTAGCCAGCTTTACTTGCAACGAATGGGTTGAATTGTTTCTCGTAACCGATTGTGCTGATTGGACCATGCCCCGAAATAAACTGAGTTTCATCAGGCAAGCTAAAGCATTCACGCTGAATTGAGTCAAGTAACTGCTGATGATTTCCTTTTGGAAAATCTGTACGTCCAATCGAGCCTTTAAACAACACATCACCCGTCCAAAGCAAACCATGCTTTTGATTGTAAAACATCACATGACCAGGCGTATGTCCTGGTGCAAAACGGACTTCAAATTCATCCTCACCCAGTTTCAACGTTTCGCCCCCCTCTAACCACTGATCAACTTTGACAGGTTGTGGGATCGGGAAACCATAGCGTGCTGAGACTTCTTCGATCATATCAAGCCAAAACTGATCTTCTTTATGCGGCCCAATCACTGGAATATTCCATGTCTCAGCAAGTTCACCCACCGCACCTGCATGATCAAGATGCCCATGCGTTAACCAAAGTGCTTTAACATTTAAACCGAGTGCTTCTACTTGTTGTTTGAGTACAGCAGCATCACCACCTGCGTCAATCAAAACAGCCTCTTTACTTTCACTATCCCAAAGAATAGAACAATTTTGGGCAAATGCAGTAACGGGTACAATTTTGACTTGCAGCATAAAAAACCTCTGGCGAAATAAAACGTCAATTTAACGATGGGCTAAGGTATGAGTAAGAGCATCAAGATTAGCCTGAACCAGACTTGCAAGCAAATCTATATGTGCTTGGTCAGTATTTAATGCAGGAATATAAGCATATTCTCCACCACCAGCGTGTTGGAAAGTTTCTTTATTTTCAACTGCCAATTCTTCTAATGTTTCCAGACAATCTGCTGAAAAAGCAGGACTCAGCACTTGTACAGATCGAACCCCTGCTTGTCCCCATTGTTCCAATAAAACATCGGTATAAGGTTTAACCCACTCTTGTTTACCAAAACGAGATTGGAAACTGATTGCCCATTCATCTTCATTTAAATGCAATGCTTCAGCAACCAATTTTGCGGTCATACGACAACGATCTGCATAAGGATCACCTTTGTCTGCATAAGGCTGAGGAATACCATGAAATGACATCAATAATTTTTCAGGTTTACCATATTGGGCTTGATAAGCGACAACACTATCCGCCAATGCCTGAATAAACATGGGATGTTGATAATAATCTTTGATTAACGTCAGACCGGGTAAATGGCGTTGTTTAGGAATCCATTTTGCAAAAGCATCGTAAAGGGGTGCTGTTGATGTTGCGGAATACTGAGGGAATAAAGGTAAAAGGATAACGTGCTCTTGTGGATTTTTTTCAAGCTGCTCAAAAACACCATATATGCTGGGTTGCCCATAGGTCATAGCAGGAACAACCGTCAAATCAAAAGGCTGATTTTCCGATTGTAAGCGTTGCTTCACCAATTCAGTTTGCTCAAGCACAATTTCTCGCATTGGTGAATCTTTTGACCATACAGAAGCATAAGCTTCAGCCACTCTTTTAGGACGGAATGTCAATACAAATAAATGTAAAATAATCCACCAAATCGGTTTCGGGATTTCAATTACACGTGTATCCGATAAAAATTGTTTTAAAAATCGACGTACTGCTGGCACAGTGGCTTCATCTGGCGTACCTAAATTTGCTAAAACCACAGTCACTTTTGGTTTTGGTGTAGCTGACATAGATCGCTTCCGCTATAGCTGAATTTCTTCAATTACTTTAGCAGTTTTATGATTATTTTTTAAATTGAATTAATGCATGGTCTTAAATTGAAAAACCCGATTACTATCCAAAATGTTACTTTCTAATAACTTCTGCCCTTTTGAGGTCAATTGCCATAACATCCGTTGGCGATCATCACGACCAGTTGGCATAATCCATTCATTTTGACGCATTTGTGTTTTAATTTCATGGAGTGCACGAATATTGATTTGCGCGCGAGAAACAGCATGCGCGCGTGGCATTTCCTTGCGCGCATCATCCAGACCCGTTTCATTTAGATATTCATTCATGCGCTTGGAAAAATATTCTTCAGGTGTTGGAATCACAAATGATGAACCAAGCACATTCAGTAATTGTGCCCATGTCATTTTACGGAATGGTTTAACTTCTTTGAAATTACCATCTTGATAAGCATGCATACGATATTCAAATGAATAAATCTCATGCATTGATACCTTTGGAACAGTTGCAATCGGATCGACTTCTCGACTTCCAACTTCAGTTTCAAGTTGTTTTACTTTTGCACGCAAACTGTCAATTTCATCTTGTAAAACTTGCGTATTTTGCGGACGCACCCAACCGACCACAGGATAACGCTCTAACATTTGTGGCATATTCGAACGTACCGCAAGTTCTAAATCACGCAAAGTCCGATAAGTAAAAACTTGATCAACTTCATGTTGAAGCTGTTTTCTAAACTCTTTGAATTTTTCTCTCAATTGTAATTTATGATCATGTAATACAGCATCACGTGATTCAGGATCTTCATGCATGAATACAATCACAGGTTTCTGCTTCGTCATGGCGTAAATATATTCCAGATGCATGTAACCGACACCTGAAACGGATTGTTCGCCATACTGGCTACCTAATAAGATTACGACGTAATCACAGTCATCTATTTGACGACGAGCAATAGAGGTACTTAATGGTGTGCGCTGTTCTAAGCCCCACGAAAAGAAACCCATCCCAACCAAAGTTTGAGTCAAGACTGCTCGCTCTGGTTGCATTTCATTGCCAGACGTAGAAATAAACACTTGATAACGGGTATCTTGCATAGGCTAAGCCTCAATTCACTGATCAATAATTTTAAGCTATTTTGCTTAAATTTTATTAATAGATAACCTAGACCAAACCACAAATATGATTAGATTTTACGCACTTAAGCAGTAATTTCATCCAAATTGCGAATCGTCCATGTTATTTGTTCTGGTACTAGATGTTTGAGCACTAATGATAACTCAATCGCATTATTACCACTGACATAACATTCAATACGTGTAATATTATGACTTATTTTGTCACATAATAACCTATTTTTTATTAAAATATATGCTGTTTGTCGTGCAACCGCTTGCCCAGAGTCAATTAACTTTAACTTTTCACCAAAAACCTGACGAATCGCATCTTTTAGGAAGGGATAATGGGTACAACCTAACACTAAAAAGTCCGCACCTTGAGCAACAACAGGCTGTAAAATTTCTTGCAATACATTCAAACAACTTTGACTCATTTGCTGACCTGACTCTACAAAAGGTACCAGTTTCAAACTGGTTACAGCGAGAACTTTCACCCCAGCAGGTTCAGCAAATTTGAGCATGACATCTTTAATCAATTGACCACGAAAAGTTGCTGGTGTTGCTAACACTGCTACAACTTTAGATTGGGTTTGGATCACAGCAGGCTTCAACGCAGGAACTAAACCTACGATTGGAAAACGCTCACCATAATAATCTCGCAAATAATCCAAACTAAAAGCTGAAGCAGTGTTACAAGCGACAACTGCAATTTTGCAACCTTGTCGATACAACCACTCAATTGCTTGAGCAGTAAGCTTGCGAATCTCTTGATCTGAACGCGCACCATAGGGAACATGCGCTGTATCTGCATAATAAAGAATGCGTTCATTCGGTAAATGTTGTGCAATTTCTTGTGCAATCGATAATCCACCAATACCCGAGTCAAAAACCCCAATTGGCGCATCAGCAGATGCGTGTGGCATAGGATCCAATAAGAGAGGCATAGGTTGAACAACTGTCATACACACGTGAGCACTAATTTATCTAATCTTTTAAGCTTAAACCTCAGGTGCTCAAATGCAAGACCAAATCACCACTTTTTAACGTTAAAACAGCCTCACCTTGAGTATTTTCAGACAAAGAACCATAGTTCACGAGATGATAAAAACTTTGTCTCTGGATTAAAGCATTGATACCAAAACGTATATGTACATATGGGCGTAATTCACCTGCATATTCACGCATAAAAATAGGGTGTGTTTCATCCACAATCACCACATCCTGATTGGTTGTAGAGACTTGCAAATAAGATTTTCCATCGATTTCAATTTGATCCACATGATTGATTAATAAAGGCTCATCTTCTACCTCAATTTCAATCTGCTCTACAGGTGTTTTAAGATAAAATTTACCCTCTTCTTTCCAAAGTACTTTAGTAAACAAATCCAATAGCGCCTGCCGCTTGATCAATTGACCTTCGTGCCACCATTCACCATTGGCTTTTACTTTCAAATCCATTTTGCCACAATGCTTTGGATGCCATTGGTCTAAAGGTGGAATTGACCTTTTGTGACTTTGCTGTACATCTTTTAAGTATTGTGAAATGTTCATTAAGTTTTTATCATCAGAAAACATGATTTTTCCCTGATTTTCTAAAGGGTTTTGTGGAGAATCATTTTCATTTATCATAGTTTATGCCTTGCTGACGAGAAAATATGACCGCTCAGCCAATTGGCGAGCCCAAGGTTTAAAACTATACTATCCCAAACGTTTGCAAGCACAATAGTAGCATTTGTGTTTGGCAATTCAGAACACTCATGGCAGCACCGAATCGCAATATTACGGTTGCCACCCTTAAAAATATGAGGAGTCCTACATGGAACACATCGAACGTGAAGCGATGGAGTTTGACGTAGTGATCGTAGGCGCAGGGCCTGCGGGTTTATCTGCTGCGATTAAAATTCGTCAATTAGCGATTGAAAACAACCTACCTGATCTTTCAGTGTGTGTTGTTGAAAAAGGCTCTGAAGTAGGTGCGCATATCCTTTCTGGTGCTGTACTTGAACCACGTGCCATGAATGAATTGTTCCCGAACTGGAAAGAAGAAGGTGCGCCACTCAATGTACCTGTAACGGGCGACGAAACTTATTTCTTATTGTCTGATACGAAAGCACAAAAAATGCCGTATTGGATGGTACCAAAATCAATGCACAACGAAGGAAACTATGTTATTTCCCTCGGTAATGTTGTGCGTTGGTTAGGTCAAAAAGCTGAAGAGCTTGAAGTTTCTATTTTCCCTGGTTTTGCTGCTTCTGAAGTGCTTTACCATGAAGATGGTACGGTAAAAGGGATTCAAACAGGTGATATGGGGATTGGCAAAAATGGTGAGCCAACACATAACTTCACGCCTGGTTATGAACTTCATGCAAAATATACGCTATTTGCTGAAGGTTGCCGTGGTCATCTTGGTAAGCGCCTAATTGCAAAATATAACCTTGATAAAGATGCTGATCCGCAACATTACGGTATTGGTATTAAAGAACTTTGGGAAATTGACCCAGCTAAGCATAAGCCTGGTCTAGTGATGCATGGTGCAGGTTGGCCATTATCTGAAACAGGTTCTGCGGGTGGTTGGTGGCTATACCATGCTGAGAACAACCAAGTAACTTTGGGTATGATTGTGGATTTATCTTATGAAAATCCAAATATGTATCCATTTATGGAAATGCAACGTTGGAAAACTCACCCAACCATTAAGCAATTCCTTGAAGGTGGTAAACGCATTTCTTACGGCGCACGTGCGGTAGTGAAAGGTGGTTTCAACTCTTTACCTAAACTAACATTCCCAGGCGGTTGCTTGATCGGTGATGATGCTGGTTTCTTGAACTTCTCAAAAATCAAAGGCTCTCACACTGCAATGAAGTCAGGTATGTTGTGTGGCGAGGCTGTGTTTGAAGCAATCGCAGCGGGCGTCGCAAAAGGTGGTGATCTTGCAATTGCTCGCGTTCTTGAAGGCGACGATCATTTTGCTAAAGAGTTAACGACTTATACAGATAAGTATAATAACTCTTGGTTAAAAGAAGAGTTATATCAAGCACGTAACTTTGGTCCAGCGATGCACAAGTTTGGTACTTGGATTGGTGGTGCATTTAACTTTATTGATCAAAACATCCTTAAAGTGCCATTTACGTTACATGACTTAAAACAAGACTTTGCTGCACTTAAAACTGTAGATGCATCGACGTTCAAACCAAACTATCCAAAACCAGATGGTAAGTTGACCTTTGACCGTTTATCTTCAGTATTCGTATCAAATACAGTGCATGAAGAAAACCAACCTGCTCACTTAAAGCTAACTGATCCATCAATTCCAGTGAATGTAAACTTACCAAAATGGGATGAACCTGCTCAACGTTATTGCCCTGCTGGTGTTTATGAAGTGATGGAAAATGATGACGGTTCTAAACGCTTCCAAATCAACGCTGCGAACTGTGTACACTGTAAGACTTGTGATATTAAAGACCCATCACAGAACATTACATGGGTAACGCCAGAAGGTGGCGGTGGTCCAAACTACCCGAATATGTAATTTTTAATTTGTGCTGAAACTCAGTTTTTAGTACGAATTAAGCTAAGAAAGCCTCATGAAATATGAGGCTTTCTTATTTTAATCTTTCTGTTTTTCATCAAATTTTTTATATTGTTTTGATAACAAACTTAAGCTCTTCATCTGCTTGCCAAAACGTCGACACGAACTACACATCACCACATGAAACTGTAAGGCACTCATTTCTTTGAAGTTCAGTGTCCGATCTTGTTTTTCTGAAAGCAATTGGGTCGCTTCTCGGCACGTCAACATGAACAATCCTCCTGAAGTAACCATTTGTTTTCTAAGCATTCACGTAGTCTGACTCGACTGCGATACATTAGAACGTTCAAGTTTGAGATACTTAGCTCTAATTTCTCACAGATTTCATCTGAACTAAGTTCAATCATTTCCCGCAACATAAACACTTGTGCATACTTTGCTGGTAAATGATTCAAACAGGTATCGAAAATCATCCAAAAATCTTGCTGCTCCATCATTTCCTCAGGATTCAACCATGCTTTTGGTCTTTCTGATTTTTGCCAATGCCCTGAAGCATCAAACAACTCATCCACGCTTCGCTCATTTTCTTCCGTATCAAACAATTCAGACATACTGACTAAACGTTGCTTCTGACGAATCAGATCAACAATTTTATTTTTTAAAATAGCAAATACCCATGTTTTAAATGCTGATCGACCAGAAAAAGAACCTGAATGTTGTAAAGCACTGACCAAAGCTTCTTGCACAACATCCTCAGCTTGATGAAATGAAGAGAGCTGCAATACTGCAAATTTCATCATTTGTTGTCGTAGTTCCATCAGAAAATCATCGTTATACAGTTGCTGCGATGCATTAGCATTCGATGTTGTCATTTCAGGCATCGCGTTTCTCACTATGCTAGTCAGGTTTGTATAACAATTCTAAGCGGATCAAATCTTCTGCAAGTTCATCCAGTTGAGTATTCACTTCACTGACCGATAGATCTGGAATTATTTGTTGGATAAACTCAGCGAGTGCTATTCGCGGCAATGGTTGTTGTGCTAATTGCTCAATTAGATAAGCGGTTAATGGAGTCAATATTTCAACACAAACCCGATCATGTTTGTTCCGCCAAACCATGATGGCACTTGGAGCGGGATCTTTGTGAATTTGATTGATTGACCACTGGTAAACAGGATATTGATACACCAACACCCAAACTTGTGTAGTCAGCTGCCAATTTAATTCGGCATTCAAAGTGACATCTTCAATTTCAAGTGTATCCAAGTACAGTTCAAGCCATTCGTATTGCAATAGCTCAGCAAGCCACGGATATTCAAATAAAATAGGATGCTGCTTTTCTGTGAGAAACTCTCTGAATTGCAATGAGATATCGTTATAAAGCGGAGACTGATTCTGAGATTCTCGAAAAAAATCTGCCAGTAACTGTTGCCATTGCTGCTCTGGCAATAAAGATCGAGCCACCGGATAAACCAAATTGATAAATGAGCAAACATTGTTGAACAACAGTTCTCGATAAACTTGCATACGATCCAAAGCAAAAGGCACATCTTTTACTGAATTTGGATAACGCAGCCAGTCACAAAAATCATGTTGGGTCTGCTGAAAAGTATGCTCATTCATACTCATACATTCACCCCATCGACCAAATTCTGGCTCATTCGGATTAGTGTATGTTGATTTGAATATTGATGCTGTAACTGCTGAATCTTATTCAATTCACTCTGAAGTTGCTGCCATGTTGGGATATTAAAATCGCGCTCTAATAACGTTGGTTTCACACCACAAAACTGATAAGTGTATTCCAACAATGCCCACACGGAATCACATACTTCAGCACCATGCGTATCAATGAGTAAATCTGTACTCACCTGTTCATGCCCTGCTATATGTAAATAACGAATACGTTGTTTCGGCATCGCTTCAATGAAAGCATAAGCATCTGATTGGTGGTTGATACTATTTACATAAACGTTATTCACGTCCAACAATAATTCGCAATCTGCTTGTGTGATTACTTCACGGACAAACTCTGCCTCAGACATTTCAGCATTCGGCATAAGATAAGTAGAAACATTTTCTAATACTAATCTTCGCCCTAAAATATCTTGAACTTGAGAAATTCGTTCCACTACATACTTCACAGCAGCTTCAGTCATTGGGATAGGCAAGAGATCGTATAGATAGCCACCATCATTGGTATAACTCAGATGTTCCGAATAAATCTCGACTTGATAAGTATCTAAGAATTTTTTTATTTGATGAATAAAATCAATATTTAAGGGATGAGGTCCACCAATCGACAAAGAGAGTCCGTGACAAATTAATGGAGATTTTTCTACACACTGAGCTAGAAGTTTCGCATGTCGACCACCAAAACCCATCCAATTTTCTGGAGCAACTTCAATAAAGTCAGGATGATGAGTCGCACCTAAAAATGCCTCGATAAAATCTCGTCTTAGACCAAGACCCACACTTGTGATTGCATCCATAAAGAATCCCTTTGGTGAATGACAGCCATCTTTTTAGATGCTGTCATCAACCGTCTGCATAAGGCTTAGTGAGCGCCACATTTTGCATCTGCCATTTTTTTGTCTGCACCGCATTTAGCATCCGCAGCTTTTTTATCTGCACCGCATTTTGCATCAGTAGTTTTGTGTTGTTTTTTCGCTTTATCTGAACCACATTTCGCTTCACCACATTTTGCATCTGCAGTTTTGTGTTGTTTTTTCGCTTTATCTGAACCACATTTCGCTTCACCACATTTTGCATCTGCAGTTTTAGTCACATGTGTTTCAGTCGTCGTCGATGCTGCCGAAACTTGGGTTGCTGCACCAACCATAGATAATGCAACTAAAGCGGCAACCGAAGTCATTGAGTTTAATTTATTCATTGTGAAGTTCCTTTGAAGTAAATATTGCTTTTGTACTAGGTACATAAAATTAGACGTGCGAACAATCAAATTATTACAGTCAAATTTAGCTTTTTTTTGTGTAAGAAATCAAAAATTCAAACGACTAACAACTAATAAAACTTATTCGTTGTGAATTTCTCATGAAAAATCTAATTTATTCTTTACATAAACGCTATCAGAATTTGGGTTCCAACTTAAATTATTTTGATGGAATCGCCTCTTTAGCGCTTCGCCTATATTTAATTCCTATTTTTTGGATGGCTGGACAAAATAAACTACAACATTTCAATGATACGGTTGAATGGTTTGGCAATAGTGAATGGGGCTTGGGATTGCCCTTCCCATTGGTTATGGCTAGCCTTGCAATTTCGGCTGAGTTAGGTGGTGCTGTCTTACTTGCCTTAGGTCTTGCAACGCGACTGATTTGTATTCCATTGATTATCACTATGCTGGTCGCTATCTTTACCGTCCACATTCAAAATGGATGGCAAGCCATTGCTGATCCACATGCTCCTTTTGCAAATATGCAAGTGATTGAATCGGCTGAAAAACTAGAGAAAGCGAGAGAGATTCTGAGCACTTATGGAAATTATGATTGGCTTACATCTAGTGGCTCATTTGTCATATTGAATAATGGCGTTGAGTTTGCAGTGACCTATTTGGTTATGTTGGGTGCACTACTTGTTCTTGGCGGTGGAAGATATGTAAGTTGTGATTACTGGATCAGTCGAAAAGTAATTAAATCAAAAAGATAGGTGCATAAAAACCTATCTTAATAGTGAAAGTGCGATCAACCACATGATACAGCCAATCAATAGATCTAAGACTTTCCAAGCTTTAGGATTTGCAAATACAGGACGCAATAATCTCGCCCCAAATCCTAAACTAAAAAAGAATAAAAATGACGCTGATACTGCCCCACTAGCAAAAGAGATCTTATCTGCATATTGAGCAGATATTGAACCTAATAATACAACCGTGTCTAAGTAGACATGCGGATTTAACCAAGAGAAACTGAGACATAAAACTATCGTTTGCCAGAAAGTCGTTGTTTCTTGTTCAGAAGCAATTAAACCTGACTGCGAATTATAAGCATTATAAAAGCTGCGGGCGCCGTAAATAAACAAGAAGAGTGCGCCGAAATACTTCATAGCTTGAATCAACCATGCTTGTTGACTCAATATTGAAGCAAATCCAAACACACCTAAACAAATTAAAAATGCGTCGGATAAAGCACAGATCAGACATACCCAAAATACATGCTGTTTGAGCAATCCCTGCTTTAAAACAAAAGCATTTTGTGCACCAATTGCGAGAATCAGTGAAAGTCCCAGCGCAAAACCTGAGAAATAGGTCGAAAGCAAACGATTAACCTTTTTGCACTAAATAATGATATTCAGTATTGCTATTTTCGTCTAAAGACTCTTCTTTCAACAGTAATTCATGTCCTAGATGCATGCAGAATTTAGGAATATCCCAAGAAGTTGAAGGGTCAGTTGCAAAAACTTCTAACACATCCCCAGATTTTGCTTTACGAATCGCTTGATGCAGCATCATCACTGGTTCAGGACAACGTAAACCACGGGTATTAAGTTGTACTGTTGGGAGTTTGGTTTGTTCAGACATCATATAACTCAAATATGCTAATTTTCACATTTTATCATAAAGTCATACTGTAGAAATCACCTGCACTTTTTTGAAAAACTGTACATTTCTTGCATCGTTTTATTGATGCATATCCGCTTTTTCTTCGGTATGATGAAAATCATCTAATTGATATAGAGAGTCTTTAGGAAAGATCATGGTCGAGGAATCCAGTCCGTCGTGGGGTATGCGTGGCTTAAGAAAATGGTTAGGTACTGCACCTGAAACCCGCGATGAATTACTCAAGTTAGTTCAAGACTCACGCCGCTTTTTAGAGCCAGATACTGTTGCTATGCTTGAGGGTGTTCTCGATCTGCCAGCAACAAAAATCCGAGAGGTTATGACACCACGTACAGCAATTATCAGCTTACAGGAAGATGACCAGTTACTTGATATTCTGCATGTGCTGATTGATTCAGCGCATTCGCGTTTCCCAGTGTTCTCAGCAGATCAAAGCGATAATGTGGTCGGTATTTTATTAGCAAAAGATCTTTTACCTTTTTTGACTGAGCGCAATGTCAAAGTCGATATTCGCGCCCTGATGCGCCAACCTGTGTTTGTACCTGAAAGTGCACGTTCAGACCAAGTGTTACGTATGCTCAAAAACACTCAAACACATATTGCGATTGTCATCGATGAATATGGTTCAACTTCTGGCCTAGTCACCCTTGAAGACATTCTCGAAGAGATCGTCGGTGAAATTGAAGACGAACACGATATTGCCGATGAAGAAGCACTATATATCGTACCTGACAACGATCCCACTACAGCCAATACATGGATTGTGCAGGCACTTACACCAATTGAACATTTCAACACTATTTTAGATGCTGATTTTTCTGATGATGAAGTTGAAACTATGGGCGGTTTGCTACTGCAAGAGATTGGTTTAGTGAGCGATTTACAAGGTCAAACCATTGAGCTTGGAGATTGGCAATTTACCATTATTGAAGCAGATGCACGCACTATTCATCTGATTCGAGCTGTACGTCAATGAGAGCCTATTTTGAAAAGCTGTTAAAAACTTCTCAACCGCAAAAACAGTTACCCTTTATTTTCCCTCTTTTGATTGCACTCATTTCAGGTGCAATCTTTAGTTTAGCTTTAGCACCTTATTATTTTTGGTGGCTGGCGATTCTATCACCAGCTCTATTATATGCTGTATTACGTCAGCGTAACCCACGCCAAGCTTTTGCGCTAGGTTGGACCTATGGTTTTGGTTTATGGTTTGTCGGTGCGTTCTGGCTGTACACCTCCATCCATACCTATGGCGATACCAATGCCTTTTTAAGCATCCTGATGATTGTCTTTATGGCAGCAGCCATGGGCTTATTTACTGCTTTTCAAACATGGCTGTACCGTCGCTTTTTCCCAGAAACACCGTTAACCTTCGCTCCACTCTGGGTGCTATTTGAGTGGGCAAAAACTTGGGTATTCACAGGTTTTCCATGGCTATTTGCAGGCTATGCCTTCACTGAACGCTTACTCGATGGCTATGCGCCTTTATTTGGCATTTATGCAGTTTCATTTGTGGTCATTGTGTTGGCATGTGCTTTGGTCGAAATTTTAAATCGTCGTTGGTTCTGGGCTATTCCTTCTGCACTACTGATAGCGGGTGCATGGGGTGCTGGATTCATCCAGTTTGTTCAGCCAAAAGCTGCCAAGCCACTGAGTGTGTCTCTGATTCAGGGCAATATTCCTCAAGACCTGAAATGGCTGACTGAGTATCAAATTAAAACCTTAGAAATTTATGCCACTTTAACCCGTGCGGAATGGGGTCGTGATCTTATCGTTTGGCCTGAATCATCTATTCCCTTATTTCAAACGGATATTCCAGACTTTTTAAAAGCAATGGATATTCAAGCAAAAAAAGCAGATAGCGCTTGGGTGACTGGCATCCCTTACTGGGATCTGCCAAAGTCTCAACAAGTGGGTGAACCCTTATATTACAATAGTATTATGGCTTCAGGCAGTGACTCGCATGGCTTGTATAAAAAACAACGTCTTGTTCCATTTGGCGAATATATTCCTCTTTCAGGAATGCTGAAATGGGTTTTACCTGCGATGCAAAATGATATCAGTATGAGTGGTTTTTCACGTGGAGAACCCAACCAAGAGCCCCTAACCATCAAAGGACATGCGCTTGCTGCTGCCATTTGTTATGAAGTAGCTTATCCTAATCTGACCCGTCGTAATGCGATGAATAGTGACTTTTTAATTACTGTTTCAAATGATGCTTGGTTTACAGGTACAGCAGGTCCTTGGCAACATTTACAAATGGTACAAATGCGCGCCAAAGAAAATGGTCGCTGGTTTATTCGTGCTACCAATACAGGCGTGACTGCGTTTATTGACCACAATGGCCATATCGTGAAACAAGCACCTCTGGATGAAGAGTTCGTATTACGTGGTGATTTACCTGCAATGCAAGGGCAAACGTTATATAATCGTTTGAGTGATTATCCAATCTTGATTTTCTCACTATTATTGTTAGTGATGGGATGGATTTATCGCCCACGTAAAGTTGATGTTTCCTTTAAGTCACGGCGGTAAGATGAAAAGAGCGTTTGAATCAACGCTCTTTTTTTATAACGGGATTGATCTTTGAGTTACAAGGCCAATGGCAATTGCACGGATAAATATGCAACCAGACTCGATAAAAACAACATCGGAATATAACGGTAAGCCTTAAACAACAATTGCTCATATCTGGAAATCATCTCCTGATTATCCCATACGGTTGTTTTTAAGGCACTTAGAAAACACAGTACAAACCATGCACTCAACATGCTTAATGCAAAAAAACCAATCATGATCTGGCTGCTACCTTCTGTAGCATGCCATAAACTTAAAGCCCCTTCTGTAATCGGCAATAACATTAAAATCAGTAAGACAGATTTAAGCATTGCCCAATGAAACTGATTCAGTTCATCCAACATAAAAAATGCTTTCATTTGCTCACTCCATGCCTGATTTAAATGGTCTGAATTTATTATGCAAAGCTTTGATTTAAAGGAAAAGTCTATTTGCCTACATAATTCATTGTTTCTTGTAACCATTAAGTATGGGAATAATTCTTATTATAAATCTCACATAGTTAATATTTTATTTTTATTTATTTTTCAAAACCTTAAATAAAAATTATTAATCAATAAACATTATCACTTCACTCTCGATTTATTTAATCAAAAAATGAAGTGATATTTTATTCAAGCATTATGGCTGATAATAAATATCGGCATCATTACCCTCGCCGCCTTCTTTACCATCCGCACCAAACGAATATAAATCAAACGGGCGACCTTCACGGCCAGGAATCACATATTGAACATCATTTTCCCAACTGTCTTTTGGATAACCACCTTTAACATAACCACCTGGCAACCAGTTTTTAGCGGCCGCAGGTTTGTTGACCAAAGCATCTAAACCACCATCTTGCATCGATGGATAACGACCATTATCGAGCTTATATTGATCCAAAGCACCAGCAACACCTTTTAAGGTAATACTGGTGGTATCTACTTTGGCTTTTTCACCACGTCCCATCACATTGGGTACAATCAGCGCAGCCAAAACACCTAGAATTACAATAACAACCATCACCTCAATGAGTGTAAATCCTGAGGCACGATTCATTCGAGCAACGCTCG
Organism: Acinetobacter sp. 5862; assembly: GCF_024494585.1. NCBI lineage: Bacteria > Pseudomonadati > Pseudomonadota > Gammaproteobacteria > Moraxellales > Moraxellaceae > Acinetobacter > Acinetobacter sp. 5862. The sequence continues at coordinate 50,318 of NZ_JANHGP010000021.1, read as the reverse complement.
ACCCTGCCGCAATGCGAGAAGCTGTGCTTCGAGTGGCTGGATTAAGATTATACTCGGACTCTGAGTTGCAAGATTCCGCGAGGGTAGAAGCATTCAAGCTACGTCCAACATTTTGTTTATCTATTAAATTATTCATATTCATCTCTTACATCTTACTCATCAGATCATATTGTTCATATTAATAATTGGCAACATTACTGCAATCACAATCACCAATACAATTGCCGCCATAAAAATCAGCATCAAAGGTTCAAGCAAGGCCAGTAATGTAGAAATAAAGGTCGTCACCTCACGATCTTGCATGGTCGATGCACGATCCAACATCCGATCCAGTTCACCTGACGCTTCACCACTTCGAATCATTTGTACCATCATGGGTGGGAAATAACCGCAACGCTCCAATTGTGTTGCTAAATTACCACCTTCTGTTACACGTTCCATCGCCACTTCAATCGCATCGCGAATCACCCAGTTATTACTCACTTCGGCACCGATCCGTAGTGCCTCAACCAAAGGCACACCTGAACGGGTTAAAATCGACAAAGTACTGGCAAAACGCGCCGCATTTATACCACGTGAAAGTTTACCAAATAGTGGCAATCTGAGTGTTAATCGGTCAAATGCATAATGCCCTGCAGTCGTTCTAAGGAAACGAGTAAACAGAATCATGGCAATAAAAGCGAGAATCAGCATAGCAATCCAAGTATGCCGAATAAAAGCACTGGCTTTCATCAAGGCAACCGTAATCCATGGCAAGGCTTCTTTACTTTGCTCAAAAGTCTTGACGATTTCAGGCACGACATAGGTCATTAGGCCCATGACAATTCCGAAAGACATCAACATCAGTACAATCGGATAAATCATTGCGCCCTGAATTTTCTTTTGCATGGCAAAACGATTTTCAGTGTAATCCGAAAGCTGATCTAGAATCAGATCAAGATGGCCTGAACGCTCACCCGCAGCAACCGTTGCAATATACAGTTCAGGGAATCGCCCCGACTGCTGCATACTTTTCGCCAGTGAATGTCCTTCCAAAACCTTGGATCGTACGGCAATTAATAGGTTTTGCACATGTGATTTTTCACTTTGTTTACTCACTGCACGCAGTGCTTCTTCAAGTGGAATTCCTGCAGCGACCAAGACTGAAAGCTGACGGGTCATCAGGGCAAGATCATAGGCACTAAAGCTTTTTTTAAACCATGAGCGTTGTTGCTGTTTGTCTTTTTGCTCAACGGCATCGACCGCAATGGGTGTCCATGCTTTATCCCGTAACTGTTGACGAATTTGGCGTGCAGAATCCCCTTCCAGCACACCTTTATGTTGCTTTCCAGAGGCATCAAGCGCAGTAAATTGATAAGCAGGCATGGTTCTGTTCTAATTGTCCCAAAGTAGTTGTTGTTACAGTTGCATCCGTGTTTGAAATGAAACCTGAGAGTTTCACAAGAAATTCATCGACATAACACTTCGCACTTTAGCATAATTCCATGACATGCAGTCATGCCATTTTATCCATGAATGAAGCCTATATGCCTACCGAAAATTCTAACGCGATTCTGTACCGTATTCGAGTTGCAATACCCGTTTATGTATACGACACGTTTGACTACACGGTCAGCGCTGAACAATACGCACAAGCTCAAATCGGTGCACGCGTTGCCATTTCTTTTGGACGGCAAAACCTCGTGGGAATTATTACTGAAAAAGTTGATCCAAACGAAGCATTTACAGGGCAATTTAAACTTAAACCCATCACAGAATTACTCGATCAGGAATCGATTTTAGACCAACAAGTTTTAACTTTGTTGACATGGTCAGCCCAATATTACCAATTCCCGATTGGTGAAGTGATGCAAAGTGCCCTACCTACTTTATTAAGACAAGGTCGCGCCTTAGACATTCTGTTTCATTTATGGAAAATCATCCCTCACAATGACCCGAATGCCTTATTAAAACGCTCTCAAAAACAGTATGATGCCTATCAGGTGTTAAAACTTCATCCACATGGAGCTACCGAGAATATACTTAACCTGAGTGGTGTAGAAACCTCAACTTTAAAGGCATTAGAAAAAAAGGGCTTGGTTGAATGCTGCCTAGAACCGCATGATTTCACCCCTACACCTGTACAATTGGCTCAAGTGCCTTTAATACCGAACGAAGATCAAAAGAAAGCCATTCAACAGATCCTCAAAGCACAACATCACTATCAGGCATTTTTACTCGATGGTTTGACTGGCAGTGGCAAAACTGAAGTTTATTTGCAAGTCATGCATGAGGTCTTAAAACAAGGCAAACAGGTGCTGGTGCTGGTGCCTGAAATTGGCCTGACCCCTCAAACCGTTGCCCGTTTTAAGTCCCGCTTTCACTGTGATGTGGCCTTGCTGCATTCAGGCCTGAATGACTCAAAGCGCCTACAGGCCTGGCAACATGCCCAGACGGGTAAAGCTTCAATTGTGATTGGCACACGCTCAGCCATTTACACACCACTGCCCCATTTAGGTTTGATTATTCTGGATGAGGAACATGATCTTTCCTTTAAGCAGCAAGAAGGTTTCCGCTATCATACCCGTGATGTGGCGTTGTATCGTGGCCATTTGCAAAACTGCCCTGTCATTCTCGGTTCAGCCACCCCAAGTATTGACAGTTATCACTTGGTGGCATCGGGCAAGTTACATTTGCTTGAGTTAAATCAGCGTGCGGGCATCGCTGTACTGCCGAAAATGTATGTGGTGGATTTAAAAGTCGCAAAAAAGAAGCACGGACTCAGCCAAACGCTCATCGAACAGATCAAACATACTTTAGAACGTAAAGAACAAGTGCTGATCTTTTTAAATCGACGTGGTTATGCGCCGATCCTGCTGTGTGAAAGCTGTGGTTGGCAAGCCAATTGTCCACATTGTGATGCGCATTTTACTTTGCATTCACAGCCCTACCATCATTTGCATTGTCATCATTGCGGCACCATCAATCGTCTGCCTGATCATTGTCCTGCATGTCAGAAACAAAGCTTAAAAACGATTGGGGCAGGAACAGCAAAACTTGAAGAACATGTACAGGAGCTTTTCCCACATCATGAAGTGATTCGGGTCGATCGTGACAGCACCAGCCGGGTCGGTAGCTGGCAAAAAATCTATGATCGCATTCAGCAAAATAAACCGAGCATTTTGTTGGGCACACAAATGCTGGCCAAAGGCCATCATTTTCCGCATGTTACCCTTGTTGCGATTTTAGATATTGATGCAGGACTGCTCAGTGTTGACCCACGTGCACCTGAACGAACTGCACAGCTGATTGTGCAAGTCGCTGGCCGTGCTGGTCGTGGTGAGCATAAAGGCAGTGTTTATTTGCAAAGTTTGCGTCCGGATCATCCGATGCTGACCACATTGATTGAACATGATTATCGTACTGTCGCCAAACAAATGCTGGCTGATCGCAAAATTGCCCTGCTACCACCTTATCGTTATGCAGTATTGGTTCGGGTTGAATCTAAAGACAGAGATTATAGCCAACAATTCTTGGCAGATATTGCACAACAATTACGGACAATGGCTGGAGATTTAGTTGATATTTGGGGGCCCATTCCCGCACCGATGGAACGTAAAGCTGGTCGTTATCGCGCGCATATGGTGATTTTATCCACTGATCGCGCCAAACTGCACTTTTATTTACGTCAATGGTGGCAACAAGTGGTACATTTACCACGTCAGCATTTGCTCAGACTCTCGATCGATGTTGATCCACAAGAGTTTAGTTAAATCAGTGGTTTATTAAATTTTGTGATATTAAAAATCATTTCCAAAAAATAAAGAAATCAAACTATTCGTAATAAACATTAACTTTGCAAATGAAAATAATTATAATTAGCATTATCTTTGTAAGGTTATTATTTCACCATGCGATTCCGCACCTCCTCCCTCGCTTTTTCTATACTTGCTGTCATGGCAAGTCATACTTTTGCTCAATCTGAACAACAGGAAGATACCGCATCTTCTACCTCAACACAGGTCTTGCCGAAGATTAAAGTTCAGGCAGAAAAACAAGAAAAAAATAGCTATGCAGCAAAGACTGCCACAGCTGTGCTCAGATCAAATGCCCCTTTATTTGAAACAGCCCAATCAATTAGTGTGGTAACCAATCAGCAAATCGAGCAGAAACAAGCAAAAACCATTTCCGAAGCTTTAGAAGGCGTGGCTGGTGTTAGTTCTGGACAATATGGTCGTCGTGGTTGGGATGACTTTATTATTCGTGGACAAATTTCAAGCTCACAAACCTATATTGATGGTTTACGAGTACAGACATCAGACAATGTACTAAGAGCAGAAGATATTTCAGGCTTGGAATCGATCGAGGTCGTCAAAGGTCCTACTTCTGTTGGCTTCGGTTTTGCTTTACCTGGTGGTTTAGTCAACCTAACCACAAAGCGCCCACAGGCAGAAACCGCTTATCGGGGAACTTTAAGCTATGGTAGCTACAATCTCAGAGAAGGCACTTTTGATATTAACTATGCACCGAATAACACAGAGAAAGGTGCTTTCCGTCTCGTTGGTCGAGTCTCTGATCAAGATGATCCAACCGATTATGTGTATTTCAAAAACTATTACATTGCGCCGTCTTATAACTTTGATTTAGGTGAAAAGGACGATTTATCTGTTATTGCCAGTTATCAGCACCGTGAATATGCTCGCCAACAGGGCATTCCACATGGCAATAGTTCAACCTATAAGAGTTATTCACACAATCTTTTCTTTGGTGAGCCAGATCACGGCTATAACGTTGATGTCTATCGTGCTGGAGCAAACTATGCACATTATTTTGATAATGGTTGGATCTATAAACAAAACTTTGCTGTCACCAAAACAGATACTCAAGGTGATGCCGTTTTAGCTACGAGCAATACCACATTGCCAACCATTAAACGTGCAGTTAACAATCAAGATAAGCAAGATATCAACTATGCGTTGGATAGTAATTTACAGCGCAACTTTAATTTTGGACGAGTCAATTATGATGTCATGGTTGGCTTGGATATGATGAAAGAGCGTAGTGATTATTACCGCCGAACAGATACTATTAATTCATTCAATGCGGATAATCCAAGTTATGGTATTACCAGCGTAAAACTGGGTACACCAACTCAAGAGCTGACTTATAGTCAATATGCAGGTTTATATCTTCGCAATACGGTTAAGATTGATGACAACTGGATTATTGGCTTATCTGGACGCCATGACTGGACTCAAGTTGAAATTGACAACATCTTAAAAAACACCACGACACAGAACTCTGATCAAGCCTTTACAGGTAGTGCCTCTGTCATGTATCGCATCAATGATATGTTTGCGCCTTATATCAGCTATGCGACTTCATTTATGCCAGTGACAGATACAGGTGCAAATGGCGAATTACTCGATCCTGAAGAAGGTAAACAAGCAGAAATCGGTATTAAACTTCAAGCCTTAAATCAACGCTTGCAAGGTTATGTTGCTTATTATGACCTCACACGTAAAAATGTAACTGAATCAGATGCCAGTGGTGCTTATTCCATCCAAACAGGTGAACAAAAAACCAAAGGCTTTGAAGCTGAAATGGCAGCATCTTTGACGGATCAATGGAATGCATCTGCCACTTATAGTTACATCCCAACTGCGAAAGTGATGCAAAGTGTAACGGAAAGTGAAATTGGGGAAAGAGCCAACCATGTACCTAAAAATGCGGGAACATTATCGACTCAATATTATTTTAGTCCTGACAAACTAGGCTGGAATATCGGTGCAGGCATTCGCTATCAAGGTTTACGTACCGCACAACGTGGAACAACCTATATTGAGTTACCAGGCTATACAGTGTTTGATGTTAATGCAGGTTATGAGGCAAAACATTGGGGAGCTGGCTTAACGATTAAAAACTTCTTTGACCGAGAATACCTAGCAGGTACGACACCAAATGCGCAATTAGTAAATTGGGGTGATCCTCGTATGATTCGTTTGAATGTGAAATTTAAATACTAAGCCACTGCCTCACATTTATTGTTCTGAGAATAATAAGTGCCTATTTTCATATGAATGAGCCATGCATTTTCTGAGTGGCTCATTCAATTGATGCTTCTGTGAAATGGTTATTGCGCCCAACAACATCATCTACTTTATAAATACTGCACCTCCATGAAACTCACGTGATATCGTTTGACATGGAGGCGTACATCTCAAGAGCGTTTAAAAATAAAAATCCAAAAGAAAAATTCATATTTCCCTTACAAACTCACCCAATTTTTAAGTTAATGTAACAGCTGAAAGAAATCAGCAGATCAAGGCAGAACATGTCATTCCTACCACAAGCTATTGTTTTACTGGCGGCAGCTTTAATTTTTGCTCCATTAGCGAAGCGTTACACAGGCACGACTGTCTTGGGTTATCTGATTGCAGGACTTTTACTTGGTTCCAGTGTTTCTGGTTTGATTGAAGATCCTAAACTGATTAATCAACTGCTGCATTTCGGTATGATTGCCGTGATGTTCTTTATTGGCTTTGCTTTTCGCCCGCTAAAACTGTGGGGAGAACGCAGAGGCATCCTAAAAAATAGTGGCCTACAATACTTCATCATCACGATCCTTCTAGTTGGAGCATGCTTCTTACTGCTTGATCAAGTATGGCACAGTCTGATGCTCGGATGTGCTTTAGCGCTCTCCGCGTTGATTCTTCCACAACAACTACTCCAACAAAAACAACAAAGCAACCATAAATTAGAACAAGCTACTTTAGCCACCTTACAATTGCAGGCTTTTATTACCGTCATTCTGATTGCACTCTTTCCTTTGCTAGAAGACACAGCCTCTACTCGACACGGAATCGCCTATTTTGCAGCGCTCATCGCTACGATTTCAGGTCTATTTTTAGCCAATCGTTATTTAGTTCGTCCTATATTTCGTTTCTTAGTACATAAAAAAAGTCTCCATCTCATTGCTGTGCTCAGTTTATTCATCCTGCTTTCAGCCATCCTGATTATGGATATTTTAAATCTTCATATTTTGATTGCTGCATTTTTAGCTGGACTTTTACTTGCTGAGACTGAATTTAAAGTTGAAGTTGAGCGTATTCTAGAACCCTTGAAAGATACGGCGACAGGCTTGTTTTTTATGGCGATTGGCTTGGGGCTTTCATTGACACCTTTAAGCCAATCTCCACTCTTGATTCTAGGTTCAATCTTTGCATTGGTTTTAATCAAAGCAGTTGTGATCGGTGCGATCAGCTATTATCAACAACGCAATGCCAAATTTAGTACCTTATTTGCCGTAAGCTTGGCACAAAGTGGTGAACTCAGTTTAATTCTACTCAAGCTAGCTGAAAGCGAAAATTTAGTTAGCACAGAATTATTAGCACCGACATTTCTCATTATCTTGGGTTCGATGCTATTCACACCTTTACTTTACGCACTGTTTAATCGGAAAATTTTACCGATGCTGCAAAAAAATAAAGCCGCTGTGGCTGATGCTGATATCCCACAACATCCAATTCTCATTATTGGATTTGGCCGTTTTGGGCAAGTCATTGCACGTGCTTTACATGCGCAAGGCAAACACTTTAACGTGATAGATAGCAACCAACCTGATGCTGACTTTATTGAACAATATGGACATCATTTTATTGACGCCGATGTTACACAAATCGAAAACCTACGCGCTACAGGTATTGAATACTGTAAGTTACTGATTATTGCGATTGATGATGTTGAGGACAGCATGAATCTAGCACGACATCTGCGTTTAAATTATCCAGATTTAACCATTTTGGTTCGTGCTCGAGATCGTCATCATGCACGATTACTTCATGATTTAGGTATCTCACAAGTTTGGCGTGAAACCTACGCATCTGCGTTAAGTATGGCGCAGCAAACCTTGGTTGAAACAGGCCTTCCCGAAGATGAAGCACAAAATTTGATGATGCATTTTAAACAAGAAGATGAACGGCTTATGCAGCAACATTGGAATTCTAATCAACAAGAGATCATTAAAAACCATCCAAGTGCTATTGCCGAGCTTGAGTATTTATTTGCAAATACAAAAACTTTGATTTTAGATCGTGCGAGCAATGATCAAAACACACAATGTGATGCAAAATCACTCAATGAAACATCTTGAGTTTTGGCAAACTGACACCATTATTGACTGCATAACCATGCACCTCTTGATAAATTCTGAAGTGCGTTACAAAGCAAAGCGTTGCTTTGCGCTCCCTCGAAGGAGCACTGGAGAAAAATATGTCTGATTTACGCCAACGCTTTTTTATTGAAGACTGCCCTGTTCGTGGTGAAGTGGTTCATTTGGAAGAAGCACTACAAACCATTTTGGCGCAACGTGAATATATGCCTGCGGTACAAAGTCTCTTGGGTGAAATGCTGAGTGCAACCGCCTTACTTGCAAGTACACTCAAGATTCGTGGTCGTATTAGCTTACAAATTCAAGCAAGCGGAACATTTAAATGGGCTATGGCCGAATGCAATCACTTAGGTGAAGTTCGTGCGCTCGCAGATTACGAAGAAGATCCGCGCTTCGCAGAAGGTAAAGATAGTCGTACCGTGCTTGCTGCCCTGAGCAACCCTGTGCTGTTCATCAATATCGAACCTGAACACGGCGAACGCTACCAAGGTATCGTACCATTTGATCAACCGACATTAGCAGGTTGTTTAAAGCAGTATTACGATTTGTCTGCACAGATACCAACACATATCGTACTGGCAACTAATGGTCAACGTTCAGGTGGTTTATTAATCCAACTACTCCCTCGTAATAATGAAGAAGAACAACAGTTGGTTGATGAAGACCTGTGGCCCCGTTTGACCATGTTGACTGAAACCCTTAAACCCGAGGAATTGACGGATCTTTCAGCCAATGAAATTCTCTATCGTTTGTATAACGAAGAAGAGGTTCGTTTACCTGAAGTTGAGCAGTTAAAGTTCGGTTGTACCTGTTCAAAGGAACGCTGCGCCCACGCTTTGATTCAAATTGGTGTGGATGCAGTTCATGAAACACTAGAAGCACAAAATCCAATCCAGATGGATTGCCAATTCTGTAATGCACGTTATGAGTTTAGTGCAGAAGAAGCTTTAGGCTTATTTGGTGAACATTTAAGTTAATTGAAAAGTAAAATAAAAAAGACGGGCTTCCGTCTTTTTTTATTTGATATGAATGTCTACTGGATAAGATATTTACCCAAAACTCTATTTGACTTAAAGTGATAGTTCAATGGACATCATCATCAGTGTCAGCTAAGCCAAAGTGCTGGCATTTTTTTCCAAAACAACAAAACAACTCTTATACAATCGAATCTATTGAAATCTCTTGGATTCGTTTCATAATGAAAGAAACATTTCATTATTATATTTAAGATCATGGCAAAAAATTATTATGAAGAGCTAGGTGTTTCAAGAGATGCCTCAGCAGACGAAATCAAGAAAGCCTATCGTAAATTAGCAAAGAAGTATCATCCAGATATTAGTAAAGAAGCAGATGCTGAAGCCAAAATGCAGGCGATTAATGTCGCCTACGATACCTTGGGTGATGCCACGAAAAAAGCTGAATATGACCAGATGCTGGATCATCCACAGGGCTTTGCAGGCTTTGGCCAGGGTACAGGTGGATTTGGTCAAGGTACGGGTGGTTTTGATGGTTCCCAGTTCTATCGCCAAAGTTCAGGCGATGGGGGTGCAGACTTTAGTGGTTTTGAAGACTTATTCGGCCGTTTTGGCGCAGGGTTTGGTGGCGGACAACAACGTTCGCAACGTCAACAACGTAGCTATCGGGGTGAAGATCAGCATGCCAGTATTCAAGTCGATTTAGATATTGCATATCACGGTTCAACCCAACAGATTACCTTACAAATTCCAACTTATAACGTCTATGGTGAACCTGAAGTCCAGCGAAAAACCTTACAGGTTAAGATTCCAAAAGGAATGAAAGAAGGCCAGCAAATTCGCTTAAATGGTCAAGGACAAAGTGGTATCAATGGCGGTGAAAATGGTGATCTTTATATTGAAATCCAATATAAAGATACTGACCGCATTCGTATTGAAGGGGCTGATGTCTATCAAACTATTGATGTGAGTCCGTGGGAAGCAGCTCTAGGACAAAGCATTGAAGTCAATACTCCCGCAGGACAACTCAAAGTCAATTTACCTAAAAATGCTAAGAATGGACAACAATTACGTCTTAAAGATAAAGGGATACCAAATAAAACCGCAGGGCATTTATATCTAATTATTAATATTGTTTTACCACCAGCACACAGTGAGCAAGAACAACAGGCTTATCAACAGTTTGCCGAAGCCTTCTCCACTTTCCGACCTCGTGCCTCATAAGGAGTAAGATCATGACAACTATTCAATACAAAGAAATTCAATATGACGGTCACTGCCAAGTTGAAATTATTGATGAACAATTGGCACTTGATCTCGAACACTTTGCAGAAGCATGTGGCCAAAGTACAGATTGGGTTTTAAAACTGATTGATTATGAAATTTTACAAATCCAAGCCGATCCACAAAGTTATCAGTTCATCGGTGAAGATGTCGCCCGAGCACGTCGAGCTTATCGTTTACAACGTGACTTCGATGCTAGCTTATCAGCAGTTGCGGTGATGCTGGACCTGATTGATGAAGTGCAGCAACTCCGCAGGCAGTTAAAACATTTTCACTAAGGTAACATCAATATATATGACTAAACGCTTTATTTAAGTTTAGTCATTTTCTCAACCTCTTTGAGGGTTTGTTTAATCGGTTCATAATCCAGAAACCAGAGCAGGTTCAGGTTGCGTTGTTTATGCTGCTGTGCCAGCAGGTCAATGACACTACGCTCGCCCCGTCCCACCAAATGCTGCTGATAGAAATAGTACAGCAACAGTACTGTACTTAATAACATCACCGCCAGCATAATCCAAAAACCAACAGGTGACTTTAATCCTGGAATAAACTCAAAGTTCATTCCGTAAATTCCCGTCAGCAAAGTCAGGGGTGCGAATACGGCGGTGATGATCGCCAAAATCCGCATATTTTCATTGGTTTGATTCGCAATAGCTGAAAAATGCAAATCAATCGCCGATTGAATCGCATTTCTTAAACGCAAGGTATGTTTTTGAACACGCTCTACATGGCTCATTAAATCATTGAGACGAACCAAGAGAATGTCTTGATTCTTATGCTTATGTTCCCCCATCACATGATGATAATTATCCACCAGTTCATCTCGGAACTCCTGCAAGGTCTCTATTTGTTCCTCACATAAATTTTCAATTTGCTGGAAAGCCATATCTTCATGAAACAATTGATGCCACTGTTTAAAACGGCGGTTCCCCTGCAAAAGTTGCTGTTGCCAATATTCAACACGACGTGTTAGTGGGGTGCGCAGGTTTAGGTAGCCATCAATCATGCTGTTGAGCAGGCGCAAACAGAGATCCGCTGGGGTACTGGCCAGTTTACGGGGTTTATTCTGCTCCTCAATCGCCCGCCCCATAATGGTCTGGATACGTTGAATATAGCTTTCGATTGCTTTATTCCCCTGCTCCCTCACACTCACCAAAATGTTCGGCGTTAGAATAAAACCCATCGGTGTAGTTGCTAGGCCAAAAATACTTTCATGAGATTCTAAAGAATTGTCACTTTCATAAATTTGATCGTCTGGGCTAATCAGTTTGCGGAACACCAGCAGGTCATATTCCTCGACACTGTCGAAAGCACAAGGATGTTCAATATTGAGCAAATCACGCATATGAAATTCGTTAAGCACTACACCTGTATGCTCATAAATATTTTTTTGCCAAGAATCGGTATGATTAACCAGATCCTGTCTTAAACTATCCACCCACAAAAATTCCAGCGTATGTTCTGATTGTTCTTCGGCACTAATAAAAATCGTATCTTCACTGTTATGACGATAAAAATAATAAAGCTGCATAACCCTGATATTCATTTAAATCCTAAAAATATCATGCCATAAAAAAGCCCGCACAAGGCGGACTTTTTGTCAGTCGATTGCAGCGATTACACTTGTTCGATGTCTTTCATGGTCAATTTGATACGACCACGGTTATCAACATCCGCAACCTGTACTTTCACATCTTGACCTTCTTTTAACACGTCAGTCACGTTGGCAATACGCTCATTTGAAATTTGCGAAATGTGAAGCAAACCGTCCGTACCTGGCAAGATATTGACGAATGCACCAAATTCAACGATACGAATCACTTTACCTGTATAGATTGTACCTGGCTCAACTTCAGCAGTCAGTGCCTGAATTTTTGCAATCGCAGCACGAGCAGCAGCTTTCGTTTCACCAAATACACGTACTGTACCATTATCTTCGATATCAATCGCAGCTTTGGTCTCTTCTGTAATGGCACGAATGGTAGCACCACCTTTACCAATCACATCACGAATCTTGTCTGGATTGATGTTAATGACTTCGAAAGTCGGTGCATTCGCACTGATTTCTGCACGAGCACGTGAAATCACCTTGTTCATTTCATTCAGGATGTGCATACGACCAGCAAATGCTTGGTTTAACGCAACTTCCATAATTTCTTCAGTGATCCCTTCAATCTTAATGTCCATTTGCAGCGCAGTAATACCGTTTGCAGAACCTGCTACTTTAAAGTCCATATCACCAAGATGATCTTCATCACCTAAGATGTCAGAAAGAACTGCGAAACGCTCACCTTCTTTCACTAAGCCCATTGCAATACCAGCAACTGGCGCTTTAAGCGGAACACCCGCATCCATAAGCGCAAGTGAAGCACCACATACAGATGCCATTGAAGATGAACCGTTTGATTCAGTAATGTCTGAAACTACACGCAACACATACGGGAAACGGTCAACTGGAGGAAGTACTGCCTGCACACCACGGCGAGCCAAACGGCCATGACCGATTTCACGGCGTTTAGGACCAGACTCACGGCCTGTTTCACCTACAGAGTACGCTGGGAAGTTGTAGTGCAACATGAAGTTGTCAGTTTTCGTACCCGCTAAGGTATCAACCATCAATGCATCACGTGTGTTACCTAAAGTTGCAGTTACAAGTGCTTGTGTTTCACCACGTGTAAACAATGCTGAACCATGAGCACGACCTAATACACCTACTTGAACGTCGATACCACGAACTGTTTTGGTGTCACGACCATCGATACGTGGCTTACCAGACAAGATGTTGTCACGTACGGTACGGTATTTAAGATCTTCGAATAAGAAATCAACTTCATCAGCGATGCCATCAACATCTTCTTCAGGAACGAATTGCGCTTTCGCTTCTGCATAAAGTGCATCTAAAGCTGCATAACGATCTTGTTTCACTGCAATGGTATAGGCTTCTGAAATTTTTGCTTCAAATGCTTCTTTTAATTTCGCACGTAATTCTTCGTTGTGTGTTGGAGCAACCCACTCTGATTCTTTCGCACCAACTGCAGCAGCAAATTCTTTGATTGCTTGTACAGCAATTTGCATTTCGTCATGACCGAAAAGTACTGCGCCTAACATTTGGTCTTCTGAAAGTTCTTTCGCTTCAGATTCAACCATTAACACCGCTGATTCTGTACCTGCAACCACAAGGTCAAGATCAGATTGTGCAAGTTGTTCTAACGTTGGGTTAAGAACATATTCACCATTGATTAAACCAACACGCGCACCACCGATTGGACCACGGAAAGGTGTGCCCGCAATCGACAAGGCAGCAGATGTACCCAACATTGCAGCAATGTCAGCATCCATGGTTTTATCAGAAGACACAACTGTTGCTGTGACCTGGATTTCGTTGAAATAACCTTCTGGGAACAACGGACGAATTGGACGGTCAATCAAACGAGAAATTAAAGTTTCAGCTTCAGACGCACGACCTTCGCGCTTGCCATAACCACCAGGGATACGACCCGCCGCATATTGTTTTTCTTGATAATTTACAGTTAACGGGAAAAAGTCTTGACCCGCTTTTGCTTTAGGCTGAGCCACAACCGCAACAAGCACAGTGACACCACCCATGGTGATTAAAACTGTATTTGCCTGACGTGCAACACGACCCGTTTCTAAAACAACTTGATGCTGACCAAATTGGAATTCTTTACGAACGATATTAAACATTGACATGTATTATATTTTCCTGGTTTCTTTTAAAAAGTTATTCTAGTGAGACCCCTAAGGTTTGGCATTCAGACCACAACTCATGTGTAGATAAATGACAAAGCTTAGAAGCCATCGCACCAGATCAAAATTTTTAAATAAATTTAAACACAAAGAAGGAGCGAACATGCGCCCCTTCTAAAATCGCCTAACTTAAATCAGGCGAAACTTTGTTTTCAGCGTTAAAGCATTGCAACATGCGAAATACCGAAAATAAAGCCAAATCGAATTAACGACGTAAACCTAATGCGCCGATCAAAGCAACATAACGACCGTGATCTTTACCATTTAAATAGTCAAGTAATTTACGACGTTGGTTAACCATACGAATCAAACCACGACGGCTGTGGTGGTCATGTTTGTGTTCTTTAAAGTGACCTTGCAAATCATTGATTTGAGCAGTCAATAAAGCAACTTGTACTTCAGGTGAACCAGTGTCGTTTTCTGCACGAGCAAATTTAGCAATGATCTCTGCGCGATCTGCGTTAGTTAAAGCCATTCGATTTCTCCGAGATGCTTAAAAAATAAAATGATAATGATCAGTTGTAAGCAACTGACTGCCGTGCATCACTACAGCAAGTCGCCTATTTTAAGTGATCTATCACCATATTGCAAAAATGTTTTAACTTTGCTGGCATTTCGGCAGCTGACAGCATTGAACAAAATAGGCACACTATCGGATATCTGTTTTCAATTTATGACAGAGACGAAAGAAAACGAAAATATTGCGAGGGAATCGTGAAAATTTTATCAACCAATACTTGTTATGTACCAAATGACTTAAATCAAGTGATTCGCTCAAAAGATGAAGTTGCGGCTGAATTGGGTGGAATGACTGAAAAGCAGATTCAAAAGATCTGGAATAGCGTTGAATGCCTGTATAAAACAGGAAACTATCCACTCGTTACATTATGTTTGCGACGTCAAGGACAAATTTTACTGAACCGCAGTATTGGTTATGCACAGGGTAACTCCCCAGATGGCTTAGCCGCGGATGCAAAAATTGGTACGCCTGATACGCCTGTATGTTTATTCTCTGCATCAAAAATGATTACAGCAATGCTGATCCATATGTTGGATGAGCGTGGTGATTTAAATCTGCTCGATCCGATTAGCTACTATATTCCTGAATATGGGGTCAATGGTAAACGTCGTGCGACTATTTTCCATTTGCTTTCTCACCGTGGCGGGATTCCACGTATTGATACAGAAGTCACACCAGAACTTTTATTTAACCAAGAAGAAATTTTAAAAGTACTTTGCGCAGCTAAACCTGTTTCGCCATCAGGGACACATCTTGCTTATCACGCTGTTACCGCTGGTTATATCCTAGGTGAAATCGTTCAGCGTGTAACTGGACAAAGCGTACGTGAGTTTTTAGCTGAAAATATTGAAAAACCAATGGGGATGGATTATTTCAACTATGGTTTGAAACCACAATATCGAGATAATGTTGCACTAAACTATGCCACAGGAATTCACCCAAGCTTAGGTACAGACCATTATCTTAATCATGTACTTGGTGGCGGTTTACAACTTGCAGTGGATGTAACCAACGATACTCGTTTCATGGATACCATTTGTCCTGCTGGGAACATTTATACCAGCGCTGAACAAATCGGTCGTTTTTTTGAAATGTTACTCAGCGGTGGTGAGTATCAGGGTAAAGAGATCATGAGCGCAAAAACTGTATTTCGCTCAACCCTACCAACATCAGGAACAAGCATAGACCGTACTCTACTCGCCCCAATGCGTTATGCGTTAGGTCCAATGCTTGGTAGTAATCCAGTCGGTTTATTTGGTCCAATGACTGGCCAGGCTTTTGGGCACATTGGTTTTTCTAATATTTTATGTTGGGCAGATCCAGAGCGTGATATTAGTGTATCGTTGCTTACCACAGGAAAATCTGTCGTTGGGACACACCTCCCTGCTCTTGCCAAAACATTATATCAAATCTCAACAAACTGCTCGAAGATTCCAAAGAATCAACGTCGTTCATTATTCGCAACAGATCGACACGAGGCAGACATCGTCTAATTCAATTTGATCGCAGCAAAAAAAGAGCCCAAGTCTGACTTGGGCTTTTGCGCGTTATTCAAGGTTCTTTTCATTTTTCTATTATTATTCTTTATGTTTCTTATTAAGCTACTTTCAGCCCCTCTGAACGTATTTTACACATCACTTCTTATGTTTTGCTTTCAGTGTGTATCTTCTTTATACCGATTATTCTGTCAGCACCAATTGTGGAGAAAAATAGCATTTTTCTTATCTCTATGTAAGCAAAAACGTACAAGGCTGTATAACATTTAACTTAATAATACATAAAAATTGTTAAACAATCATGTTTTTAATTTAAACTTTTAGTTAAAAATTTTTATAGAAAAATTAATGTTTGGTTCACACAGTTAGAGGTAGAGATTCTTCATTAAAATCATTTTGATTAAAATAAATACAATAACTATCATGACATTAGTAAGATTAAAGATTAAAAATAAAAAAGCCCTGTAGTCTCTCCCAAAACTACAAGGCTTAGCGGCTGTAAGTTTCCTCTTTTATCACTTACCTCACTGTAAGTTCGCTGTCTCATTGACTTAATTATTATATTTTTGCGATTTACCTAGCTTTCCATGCTAGGCTCTTTGTGTGTACATGATCTCAAAAACATTTATTTCACTCTAGCGACAATATCTCGAATCTTTGTAAGCTTTTACTTACAGAACAGTGAATTTTAAAGAATAATTTCACAATCCCTCTAAATTGATCTTTTGCACTAAACCACTTCGACGAATGGTTCTAATCATCAATGACTGTTGTAATGCCTTCGGATCAGCCAGAATACTCACTACTTTTTTAGCGCGAGTGACTGCGGTATAGATCAATTCCTGACTCAATAGTTTCTCGGCATGTACATCCAAAACAATCGCGGTATGGGTAAATTCCGAACCTTGTGATTTATGAATGGTTAAAGCAAAAGCGGTTTGCATACTGCGTGGCAGTCGGTGCGCTGCAATCCATTTATTTAAGCTCGGGAAAAATACTTCGAATTGCTGTGACTGGGTGCGATGTTTAAAACAAATGCCAATATCACCATTAGAAATCCCAAGCTGATAGTCATTATAGGTCATCATTACAGGACGTCCGATATACCAGTCTCCAACAGCGATTTGTTTCAATTGCTGATTGAGCCAATGCCCCGCATAACGATTCAGTTGCTCGATTCCCAACGGGCCATGTCGAACTGCCGTTAAGATTCGATAATCATCAAAGGCTTGAATCACGTTCTGAATCTGTTCGACAGGTTCATCTGCCTGTATATAATGTTTTAAAGCTTCAATATAAGCTTGAAATCCAGCCATTAGCTTCTGTTGATAAGGTTCAATCTCCACATCCTGCTGCTCGGGTAGATATTCCAACTGGATCAGATCAGGCATATCTTTATTTAAAGAAATCGTTTGCAAAGATGCAGCCTGAACAATTTCCGTCTCTAGTTTTGATAAAACTAAATCAGGGCTGCTGAGACCTTGCTGGGCCTGAATAAATCGTGCGAATTGCCCAATCTTGGCTTCACCAGAGAAACGACGGCTGGTCTGTAGCTGGACTCGATTTTCAGTCAATGCCTGTACTTGCTGTAAATCAGCCAAAACCGAGCCGACATCAACCGAAGCCAACTGATTGGCATCACCCAGCAAAATAAGTCGACATTGTTCTGGGACTGCCTCGAATAACAGGGTTGCCAAATTCAAATCCAGCATTGAGGCTTCATCCACCACAATCACATCATAGGGCAGAGGCTGTTTGGGATGAAAGCGTGGTATTTGTCGATTGCCCATACCCAGTAAACGGTGCAAGGTTTGCGTGGTTTGATTACGCAACTCATCGGTGATGAGTCCTGATTCCAATAATTTTGGATCATTAAAAGAGTTCTGCAACGCTTCCTGCATGCGTTGAGCGGCTTTACCTGTCGGTGCCGCCATGGCAATACGAATATCGGGAATGGTCTGGTTGAGGGCTGCAATAATACGTGCCAAAGTATAGGTTTTCCCTGTCCCTGGCCCGCCTGTAATAATGCTCAGGCCTTGTTGCAAAACCATTTTCAGTGCAGCCTGCTGATGTTCATCACTGAGTAAGTCTTGATACTGTTCGGCATCAACAGCCTGAATCGTTTGTCGCTTTAATCGACAAATCTGCTGTGCGAGGCGTTGCTCTAGGTGCCAATATCGGTATAATGCCAAGCCCTGCTGATCATAGACACAAGGGGCAACCTGCGTGGTTGCGATTTCGCTGGAAACAGCCAAATCCGCCAATGCCGCAATCTGGCTTGGCTCAACCTCAATACAACTGTCTCCTTGTAAGCTGGCTTCAACCAGTTGTTGTAGTACCTGTGCAGCGTTAACGGTTTGAGTAGATTGAGAAAATGGTGCTTGTGAGAGGTAGTTACTCCACATATTTAACCATGTCATTTGTGCTGACTGATCATCAACTTGTTTGTCCACAGAGTTATCCTCAAACTTACCCACACGCTTATCCACAAGGTTATAAACACATTTATCCACATGATAAACTGTTGTTTAATCTAAATTCATAACTTTTATCTACATTGGTTTGCCCATTTTATCCTCAGAAAAATATCCAAGTATTGCATCTAAGCGTAAAATAAACTCATCCTCAGGTTTCCAATAGTAACAGCCTTGCTGCGCTTGCCCATTCATGCCGCGCAAATACAGATAAGATGCGCCGCCTAAATGCTGCTGCATATCATAATCCTGCAATTTCACCGACAGATAACGATGTAGTGCCACAAGATATAACGCTGCTTGTAACCAATAACTCGACAGCGACATACTTTCTGCAATCTGAGGCTGCTGATAATCCAGTTGCTCCGCTCCCAGATAATTACTCTTATAATCAGCAATATGGTAACGCTGACCATCGAAGTAAACCAAGTCAATAGAGCCATTCAAGTAACGGGCAGATTTAGCCTCAAGTAACTCTGGCATTTCGATGCCATATTCCTCAAACAGCTGCTGTACACGCTGCATCGCTAGCACTCGATCCGATAAAGCCAGATAGAAAGGACATTCAGACAAGTATTGTCCTGCAGCTAATTGCTTTAACTGAAAACCCTGATTGAGTGGCGTGTGTAATACCTCACCAAGCCAGTCAGCAATCCATTGATACAGTTGTTGCTCGCTATTTTCTTGTTCAGGGAAATGCTGTTGATATTGAAATAGTAGCTCTGACCATAAACTTTGATAGGTATTTTTAAAACGACGGCGAATTTCTTCTACCCACATGTGGGGTTGCTGAAAATTAATCTGTTCAAAAATCTCATGCAGGAAATTTCCAGCCAGCGTTCCTCTCGGAAAGTGTTGTTTAATCCACGCAATGGGTTGGGAGGCAGGTGCAGATGCTGTCAGCCGAACATGTATCTCATCCTCCGCCTGATCAAAGTTCTGCTCAATATTGGCCAGACGATCCGCATGATTGGCCTTGTGCCTTAAATGCTGTGCCAGATAACTGAAGCTGGTTTTACCCCGTGCATAAAAACGCTGCATAGGTAAAGGCTGTGCGGAAAGTGGAATTCTTTGTTGGGTCTGCTGCTGGCGGTGCAATGCTTGCGGCCGCTCCAGAACCAGTGCTTCATCCAGACAATGTGGATGCTGGAATGCTTCACCCTGATTCTTCCAGAATGCCAATCCTGACAGTTTGTTCTTATCACCCTTTTCAGGTTCAAACACAGCATAAACACGGTGACTGGCACGTGTTAGTGCCACATACCACAAACGATTTTGTTCCGCTAAAGCGCGTTGCTGATGTTGATCCAGCTCATTCTGTTGCAGAAAGTTTTTATCCGCAATCGCCACCACACGTTGTGTTCTAGTTTGTCCTGTTTCTGGCAGCCGGATTTCTGTGGTTGAGAAATTTAAAGCCTCTTTTTTTGAGTCTGGTGCTGCTTTATTTGCTCCAAGCAAAAAGACGATTTTAAATTCCAGACCCTTGGACTGGTGGATGGTCATCAACTGCACCCCAGCTTCACTGGAAAGCTTATGTTCCAGTTCCCATTCACGGTCACTTGGAGAATTGAGCTGCTTTAAATACCAGTGATAGAGGTTTTGCGCTCCCTGCACATGCTCACTATGCTGACTCAGAATATCAGTGAGATGGCGCAGATTCACCACTGCCCGTTCATTGTCCTTGCTTTGCGTTGCAACCAGTTGCTGCCAGATACCAAACTGGTTCAGGCAGCGTTGCCATGCCACCAAAAATCCCTGATTCAGCCACATTTCACGGATGTCATCGAATTGCTGAATATAATGGCTCAAGCCTTCTGCACTTTGTTCTAAGGCCAACAGTCGAGCCAGATCAAAGCCAAATAAACGGCTAAGTAAAGCCCGTTTGAGCTTGGCTTCATCATAAGGATGCAGCAAGGCCGTGAGTAAAGCACCTATATCCTGTGCAATCTTTGAATCAAACACACTGCGCTTTGAGGGCCGATTGACTCGGATTCCCAAGTGTTCCAGTGCATACTGCACCTCGTCCAGTTGTCGGTGGCTACGGGAAAGTACCGCAATATCATCTTCACAAATGGCTTTGCGTACCTCACCATCCAGGCACAGCTGCTGTAAATGTGCCTGATTCAGCAAGCTTTGAATTTTCCATGCGACTTGAGTAGCTTGCTCATTGCCCTCTTGCAGTTGCAACCAGCGCAACGGCGCGGGATTGGCCTGTTCATTGTCAATCAGGGCAGGATGTGGACGCGAACCAGCCTGAATCGGGTCATAGATCACCTGCTCGCCAAAATCCATTTGCCGCTGAAACAGCACATCCACCACTTCAACCAGCTCTTTCACCGAACGGTGGTTGTGGATCAGTTTATATTCACGCCCCTGCTTCGCCATAATATCCTGATAGGCATTCAGGAAGGTCAGCATATCGCCGCCACGGAAACCATAAATCGCCTGCTTACGGTCACCCACCATAATCATGCAGCCTTTTTGGTAACGTTGTGGATGGCGCCAGATACTGGCCAACATATCATCTTGATCTTGGTTGGTATCCTGAAACTCATCCACCAGAATCAATGGATAGCGTGACTGTACAAATACCGCAAAAGATTGTCCTTGCTCGCCTTTTAAAGCTTCAGACAACGTCTTGATTTGCCGAGCAAAGGTGGTCTCGCCTTTTTGCTGCAACACTTGAGGCAAACGCTTTTTGACTTGCTGACAAAGATGAAACTGTAAATAGGTATTGAATTGATCTAAATCATTTTGAATTTTAAGTTTCATCTCCCAAATATCTTTTAATAACTGAATCAAAGGATGCTGGTAAAAACAGTCCTGAATGCTTTGATCACATTTATTAAAAATACTACTTCGAGCTTGTCCTTTGGAATCTAAAAATAAAACATCGACGTCTTTGAACGCCTTTTGATCAAAATAAATATCTATACCCTGCTTTTGAATTTGCTGAGCCAGCCGAACTAAGCCTGTTTGAAAAATGAAATGAAAACGATCTTTTGCAAAAGCCTTTTTATTAATAAATTTATAATATGCACCATCGAGTAGATAATAATCCTGTAACTCTTGTAAATATTGTGATGAACTTGCTGCGAACTGATACAAGCATGATTCAAACTCAACTGTGCTAAACACAGGCAAATCTACTTGTTTCAAATGTGCTGAACTAAAATTCAAACTTTCTTCAACCACTTTAATATACTGATCTACGCTCTTTAGTTGCTGACTCATATATAAAAAATCAATCACTTGCTGTGGTTGGGTCTGAATCCACTCCCGCAACACATCATGAATCAATTGACGGGTGTAGCTTTTGGCATCCTCAGTAATTTCTGCGCGTTCAATTTTTCCACTTTCAAAGGCAAACTCACGCAATAGCTTTTGGCTAAAACTGTCCAAGGTTCCAACAAATAATTCATCCAATTGATCGATGACCAATTTTAGCCGTTCACAGGCATAGGCAATTCTTGGCGCAAAGTTTTGTAAGACCTGTTGTTTTAAGGGATCAGACTCTTGTAATGCCTTGGCCTGAATATCTTGTTCCAATACATCACGGAAAGGCTCTAAAAATTCAAGGATTTCGACCAGACGCAAACGGATACGCGTTTTCAGTTCTGCTGCTGCAGCACGGGTAAAGGTGGTGGCAATCACCTGATTAGGCAGATATTTCTCTAAGAAAATCCGCACCATCAAACTGGATAGCGTATAGGTTTTCCCTGTTCCTGCAGAGGCTTCGATTAAATGCAGCCCTTGAAATTGAATATCTCCAATCGGCTGATAAGACACTGGATACTTTGAGTTCATGTCTTACTCCACCCGTAAAAATTCAAAAATCGGTTGATACAAAGCATAGGAATAATGATCACAGGCATACTGTAATAAAGCGGTTGCATCTTGCTCTTGCAAAATGAACTGCCAATCGCGGTGCAATTTACAGGCTTCATTCTGAGTCATATCAAAACCCGAGAAATCCCCCGTATCATTCCAGTCCTTCAATACTTGCTTTTGACTATCTTCAGTTAAAACCTGAGTTGAATCCAGCTCAATCCACTCATATTGCTTGCCTTTTTCCAAAGGCTTTAACACTAAGGCAGCAGGCAAGACCACAGGCTGCTGCTGTGCATCGTGCCAAAGCTGTAACCACGCATTTAAATAATGCTGCGCCTGTTGTGAACTTAGGCCTTCACAAATCACGGTCTGGTCACTAAACACTACGATACGGCGTTTTTCTGTAGCGGAGTCATCGTTCAGCACAGCCAGCCACAACAAATATTCCAGCCAGACTTTGGCGAAGCGTTTGGCACGTGCACTGGAAGCATCCAAACTGACCCAATCTTGTGTCAGCTGTTTCGGAGTCACACAGGCGATTTGTAATTGTTTCGAGACGCGCCAAACCCGTTGCGTGGTTTCAGTAGGCGCTGGGGCATACTGCTGCAAGCGCTCCAACAAGCGTTGCTGCTCTAAGCGACTTTGCTGCCAAGCACTGTGCTGAACTTTGCCAACGGGCAGCTGATCTTGCAACAGACTTGGAGAGAGCTGGTCATCCTGCTGCTGTAAAAAATGCCGAATGGCATATTTACCGAGACCATCGAGTAATAATGGTTCAGCTTGATCAAGCAATGTTTGTGCAGTTAAATTTTCCACACCTAAGGTTTTTAAATACAATCGCGCAGGGAAAGTAACATCCTGAATCCATTGCTGACTCTCCAAAATGATCATTTCATTTTGTTCAACGGGATAGGCGGTATTGACCCATGCTTGCCGCTCACCTTTCATCTGCTGAATCTGTGAAGCGACCTTAAACCATTGGTCTTGAAAGCGCACAGGTCGATCCGAAACAAAGCCGAGTGGATCGAACGGCTGTAACCGATGTAAATGATACAGCGGATAAAGCTGTGTGGGGACCTGCAAAGCATCCAATCCAGCCAAATCCACTTCGGATAAAGGAGAACCATCTTCGCTGCTTGTCGGTTTTACAATCAAAGCCAAATGATCACGGAAGCCCTGCAACACACTGGATGGCTCTCTGACTTCGCCATCATTGAGATCAAAGCCATTATAAAACAGCCAAACCTGCTCTTGTGCCAATAAGATGGCATCCAAAAATGCCCCCTGATCATCCTCCAAACGAGAACGATCACCCAATTGCTGACGCAGTGCATCCATCAAGTCAAACGGAATATGACTGTCCCGATTTGGAAATTTACCCGTATCCAAATTCAACAGTACAATCAGCCGATAAGGAATCGGGCGAATTTGTCCAATCTGACTAAAGGTAATTTGTCCTGTCGGTTCAACTTGCGCAGACTGGCTTTCTAAAGTGCGTTGAATTTCCTCAATAATATAAGGCAAAGGCAAGGAAATTTGACGTAACTGGGTTTCGGTATCTTCATAATAGCTGGCCAAAGTCAGCATACGTTCTTGCTTCTGAATAATTTCACGGATTGCTTTTAAAGCAACCACATCGGCTTGCTCAAACTCCTGTACATCCGCCTTGATTCGCTGTAACCAAAACTCGACCGGCAAACGTTGGCCTTGTTCATGTGCCACCAACCAATCTCGACGCGCTGCTAAATCTTGATAGATCTGAATCAGAATACCAATCAGTTCAAAATCACTTGGCTGCACCAAGGCATAACTGAGCATATCCTGCACCATCACATGGGCAGGCACAGCAATTCCTAAAGCCAAACGGTCCAAAGCAAATTTAAAACTATAACGGTAGTCTTGATCTTCGTCACTCAGACTTTGCTTTAAGTGTTGTTCGTCTAAACCACGTTTAAAACCAGCATCATTGAGCAGGGCTAAAATGCGTTGCACCTGCGTATAGTCCAATCCATAACACTGCTGCGTCGCGTAAAGATTAAGCCAATCCGCAAAATCATCCTGCGTAAAACGACCCTGTGTCAGTTGCAAACGTCCAAGTACAGCACGCCATGCGTTTAAGGCATCTAATTGCGCAACGCCAGCAATTTTAACAGGTAAAAAGACTTCATGTTCATTTGCAACTGCAGGAAAGACACTGCGAATTAAAGGCTCAAGCTCGGCTAGATTCGGGGTCAAAACCAGCACATCACTTGGGCGACGCGGTGTCGTATCTGTTTGAGACAGCCAATGCAGCAACTGTTCTTTTAAGACTTCAAGTTGTCGTATGCTGGAGTGGCACACGTGGATCTGAATGGATTCATCTTCTGCTGCAAGCTCATATTGCTGCGACTGTGGCTCTGCCAAATAGAAGATATCGGATTGAATTTTACCCAGTAGCGTTTCAGGAAACCGCTCCACAAAAGCATCGACCCACTTTCCCTCCTCTCCTGTTGCCAGTTGTGATAACAGGGAAAAATGATCACGCGCTTGCTTACCTAACCGTGTCAGTAAGGGATGTCGTGATTCACGACTTAAGGCATTAAACCCCAAACTAAAACTGTCGAAGAATGCGGCAATATCTGCATCACTGGCATTGGGATGTTTGGCAATATAGCGCTCTTTCACCCCCAAGTCATAACGCTTCTTCCAGAGTGGATCGACACTGTCAGCCCAATATTCTTGTGATGGGTTATAGTGCAAAATTACCACATCTAGATATTGCCCCAAACGACGTAAAAATTGCAGTTGGCTCGGTGGTAAATCTAAAATCGTAAATACAATCACCTGACTTGGCAGTTGTGCCAAAGCTCGGGGTCGTGTCTGCTGATCGTCTAGAAGTTGCCAAAAATCAGCATCAATGCTTTGTATTTCAACAAAATCATCATGAAAGTAGTTTTGCCACAACCAACGCTGCCAAGCTTCTAATTGTTCGGTTTGTTGTAGGCTAAAGGCTGAAGTTTGTTGATCTGTTTGAGCAATCAATTGTTCGATATTTAAGGCTTTATTCTGTCCCCAAGTCGATAGCCAATTCCCCACACAGGTACAATTGCTTTGGCAGCCGCGTTGACAATGACCGCGATAAATCATGTAGTTACTAAACAGCTGCGAAACTTGCTCCGCCACCCAATACAGCATACTTTGTTTTTTTAGTTGTTTTTCAGTGCCTTGTTGCAGTTGATCGGCGCTGTCGTAAATCCGTTGCACAATTGAATATAAAGGGTGCTCATTCACAACAGTATTATGTTCGGCTTGAATAAAAGGCTGTAAAGCTTGATGAATACGCCACTTTAAAATCAAACGCGGAATATTGGCTTTACGCACTTGTTCTTTATTTTCTAATACTTGCTGGTATGCATACCACTGAAAACCACGAATGCGTTGATGAAATTGATAGTTGGCAGTCATGCCTTGTTGTTCGGCAATTTTCTGCGTCAACCATTGTTCTTGTGCAGGACTGGGAACAATAAAATGCTGAGTTTTAAATACCTGAAATGGAGAAGAACTCGGTTGGGTGATTGATGCCATCACACCTTGTAATAACACTTCAAGGCTTTGACTTTGAATAACATGAATACCCATCTACAAATATGACCTCATCAGGAATGCTTATTGTATTGCACGAAAACATACATATTTATCACTATACAACTTCATGTAACTATGTCACGTTAAACATACAAGGAAATAAATAAATTGTTTTGAAATTCACCACTCAATACGCTTGAATATACTATCGAGGGATAGACTTTAGGTATAACTTTATGAAAATTGAAAAAATTCCTGATTCGATTGATCCAAACTTAAACTTGGAGCAAATTCGCGAAGAGTGTTTGGCACTGACCAAAAATCGTGCATATTGGTCTGCAGGTGCAGCGATTGTACCCATCCCATTTTTTGATGTGGTCGTTGATTTGGGCATGCTCACTCAAATTATTCCTTATATTAATACGCGTTTTGGTTTAGCACCTGAACATATCAGTGTCTATGATCCTGAAACCAAAAAAGTACATTGGGATGAGCTACGTAAACGTGGTTTTGAATTTTCAGGTTTGGTGGTGGCGCGCACAGCCATGAAAAAGTCTTTTAATGGTTTTTTCACGAAAATTGCCACCAAGCAAGTGACCAAGTTTATTCCTTTAGGCGGACAATTGGTTGCTGCAAGCCTCGGTTATTTTATGATGCGTAAAATTACCGAAGCACATATTCAAGATTGCTATAACCTTGCTAAACGCATTCAACAAAAAAGTCGTAGTACCATTGTGGCTTAATCATAATATTTGATAACGACAAGGCGGTTTAATCCGCCTTGAGTTGTTTTAAAATCGCCTTTAAAACTTCGATCCGTGCTGTATTTTTATCATCCGTAGCGATTACATACCAAGGTGCATAATCTGTGTTGGTTCGTTCGAACATGTCTGCAGCGGCTTTTAAATAATCGTCCCATTTATCACGATTACGCCAATCTTCTTCAGTAATCTTGAAACGCTTATGTGGAGTTTGTTCACGATCTTTAAATCGAACTTCTTGTTCATCTTTACTGATTGCAAGCCAAATTTTTACAATCACGGTTTGACTATCAACCAAATTTTCCTCAAACCGATTAATTTCATTATAAGCACGTTGCCATTCAACGACTGAAGCAAAACCCTCTACACGTTCCACCAGCACACGCCCATACCATGTACGATCAAAAATGGTAATTTTTCCGCCATCATTGAGTTTATTCCAAAAACGCCACAAATAAGGACGGCGTAATTCATAACGTTCAGGTGCAGCAATACTATGAATTTCATATTCACGTGGATCTAATTTTTTAACAATTCTTTTTATTGCTCCCCCTTTACCTGCGGCATCCATACCTTCAAAAGCAACAATCACTTTTCGTTCGTCATAACGTAATGCATCAGCTACTTTTTTGGTTAATTTGTTCAATTCTTCTTTGTAGTCATCTTTATCTAAGCTTTGTTTTGACGGTTCTAACAGTGCTGTGGGAATCTGTGCTTGTTGCCATTTTTCGGTGACTTTAGTTTGATGGTCAGGCAACTCTTGCAATGTTTGTAATATGTATTGAGCAAAACATTGATCACGTAGAGCTTCGTCTTCACCATCAATCACAAACCAATCATCGGTAAATCTTTGGCTTAACTCCTGCAAAGTATCGTATTGTTTTTTATTGCGCCAATCCAAACCATGTAATTTATGCCAATGCTGTTCCGAAGCATCAATTTGGTCTAAGCGTTTTTGTAAGGACTTCCACGATAAATCAAACCAAACTTTGACCACATGCACATTATTATGTTGTAAATCATGTTCAAAAGAACGCATCTGTTCGATATAAGCATCAAACAATGTTTCATCCAATGGTTTTGACACATGCATGGCGGTTGAAAGCAAGTCACTGTACCAATTCCCAAACATCACCACGATCTGACCTTCGGCAGGAATAAAACGCGTATAAGACTGCCAAAAAGTTTGATAGGTCGTTAATAACCGTGGTGCATCTGCTTTAACTCTTAAATAGCGTGGATCTAACCATTCACGTAATTGCTTAACCGCCTCACCTTTCCCTGCTAATTCAATCCCACTTACTAAAATCAGAACACTTTTTGCATTTTTTTTATCTTGGCTATCTTTTAAGGCATATTGTGCTTCAATCAAATCTAAAGACAACGCATCTTCATCACGTAATTCAAATTTGGGTTGTTGTATACTCATATTCGGCTCTAAATGGCTCATTATTAAGAATAAGTATAATGAAATCTATTTCACTGCATGCAAAACCCTTGTACAGTTTCTGTAGAACTCAATCCGTGTATCAACATAGTGACCGATTGTTAGACATTTAGAGTTTATGCTGTCATGGTTCTTCGTTATGATGCAGCCTATGATTTTCTGGTTTTATTTTATTTGAGTTCGAATATGTCAAAACTCGCTGCATTTGATCATCTTTTATTACAATACCAAACTCTGAATTACCACCAAAATCCAGCACTTAAGCAACGTCTGCATGAAGTACAAGCGTGGATGAAAGCACGCATCGCAGAAACCCATAAAGAATTTTTTGCTCTGCCTGAAAATCAACTGATGGCACAGTATTTTCTTAATCGCTTGTATGGCGGTCCTGATTTTGAGGCAATTGCACAGCAAATCGAACGCCTGTTGAAATATGCACATAAAGCAGAAAGCTTACTCCCTGAAAATGCAATTAAAACAGGAACAAAATCGGTCAGTCTTGCTGTACTTGCCACTCAACTCGATGAACAAGTCGCAGAACAACTACTCAAAGATTATCCTTTGGAAACACCACTCACTGATGAAATCATGCGCCAGACCTTAGTCAAACTCGATCAAGGCGATGTACGTTATGAACAATTACAATTACTTGACGAGCTTGGTCTCACATTAGATAAGTATATGCGCTCTACGATGATGTATGCGGCTTTTAAAATGTGTAAAGGCATTGCAACCAAATATCAATTTGAACCTATGTACGATTTTATCCAAGAAGGTTTTGCTGCAATGAAACCGATGAAGTCTGCTGCAACGTTTATCAAAACATTTACGGCAAAAGAACGTGAAATCATCGAAAAAGTCCACGCTGGTCACCCAAACCCATTTCGTGACTAAATTGAATTGATAGCCATCCCTCTTCGTATTCGGAGGGACTATTGAATTCCAAAACAAAAATTAAAAATGCTTTTGAGCGTGTGACTTTCTGTATATTATTCATAACAATGATATGCTAAACCCTGTAAAAAAATACAAAATCTGTCATCATGCTTGCTGATTCGTGCCGCTAGAGCGAAAGTTTAGGAGAAAACAATGTCTAACGAAAACCAACAGCCTACCCCAGAAGTTGAGCAAAACCCAAGTTCAGACAAAGTCAGTCCTTTCCTCAGTTCTCCACTTCCTCAAGGAGCGCCTCAAGGTCAACAGCAATCGTTAGAACAAGGTTCAACATCAACACCGAATACATCAGTACCAAAATATAATTTGCCACGTGGTGCCAACACGGGAAATGTTGGAGCAACCACTCACTTTGGCTATCAAACTGTAAGCAGTGATGATAAGGCACAAAAAGTTGCTGAAGTTTTTCATTCAGTCGCAAGTAAATACGACATTATGAATGACCTAATGTCATTCGGTATCCATCGTATTTGGAAACGTTTTGCGATTAATATGTCAGGTGTTCGCCGTGGTCAACATGTACTGGATATTGCTGGTGGTACAGGTGACTTAGCAAAAGTATTTAGCCGTGAAGTCGGTCCACAAGGTCATGTCGTACTCTCAGACATCAATGAATCCATGCTAAATGTAGGTCGTGATCGTCTGATTGATGCAGGCTGTACTAACGTTGATTTCGTACTTGCCAATGCTGAAACTTTAGAACCCTTTGCCGATAATAGTTTTGATTTAGTGACTATCAGTTTTGGTTTACGTAACGTGACGGATAAAGATGCCGCACTACAAGCCATGTACCGTGTGCTTAAGCCAGGTGGTCGTTTATTGGTTCTCGAATTCTCTAAACCTGTGTTCGAACCATTCTCTAAGCTTTACGATCTTTATTCATTCACTGCATTACCAATCATGGGTAAACTCGTTGCCAATGACTCTGAAAGTTACAAGTATCTTGCAGAATCTATTCGTATGCATCCAGACCAACGTACCCTCAAAGGCATGATGGAAAATGCAGGCTTCCAAAGCTGTGACTACCATAACCTCACTGGTGGTATTGTTGCAGTTCACCGCGGATTCAAACTTTAAGGCTTAAGATATGTGGTCGATTTTAGCACTGGGTGCAGTCGAACGTATCATTCATCAGGTGATTGATCTGGATGCGATTACCCGTATTCAGCTCAATCAGCTACAAGGTCAATTGTTGCGGGTGGTGATCGATCATCCACAGCTCTCGGTTGATGTTTTTTTTGATGAAAATAAAGTTCGTCTGGAACCTACCGTGACTGGACACAGTCAAACCCCATCAATATTTGAACAGCGTCCCTACGATGTCCAAAATAAAATTACAGATGCCACAGCCACCCTGCATGTCGCCAATGTGGTCGAATTAGTCAAACTTCTGCTCAGTGATATGGACCAGATTGGCAATATTCCCCTACAAGGCGATTACCATTTATTACAAGATATTCAAAGAATTATGCAGCAAGCAGAGCCTGATCTCGCTGCGCATTTATCGCCTTGGATTGGTCCACAACTGGCACATGAATTGGGTAAGATTCAACTTGCACCCAAACAACTCAAGCGTTCATTACAAAGCCATTTGTTCTTTATTGAAGATACTTTAAAAGAGGATAGCGGTTTATTTGCACCACGTTGGCAAATGGATGATCTTCATCGCAAAACGCGTCAACTCAATCAAGAATTAGATCGTTTAGAAGCGAAATTTCAACAGTTACACGCTTCATTTAATCCAGCAAAACATTCCTCACAAGACTAGGTAAGATTTTATATGATTCCGCATGTTACACGGTTACTCGAACTCTGGCGTATTGCAGCACATTATCGCCTTGACACCCTGTTCCATGCGGAAGAATTACCAGTAAAAGCCCGCCATGCCCTAAACATTATCAAAACTCATCCTGCGGCATGGTCAAGTCGAGAGAAAAAGAATCCGCTCAAGCTCAAAGAAGCTTTAGAGGATATGGGACCCTTAGCGATTAAACTGGGTCAGTTGCTTTCTACTCGTCGTGATTTGATTCCACCAGAAGTATTATCACAATTGGTGTTGTTACAAGACCGTGTCAAACCATATGACACCCAATTGGCAAAACAACGCATCCAAGAATCGCTCAAGGCTGATGTATCCACACTATTCTCTCGCTTTGATGAGCAACCCCTCGCTGCGGCATCGATTGCACAAGTTCATACTGCGGCTCTACATGATGGTCGTGAAGTGGTGGTCAAAGTCACTCGTCCTGATATTCGCAACCAGATTCTTCAGGACTTTGAAATTTTGGCATGGCTGGGTGACTGGCTGGAAAACCGTCTGGAAGCTGCCCGTGCGCTGCACCTGTCCGAGATCATTCAGGACTATCGTCAAATTATCTTGAATGAGCTTGATCTGAGTCTAGAAGCGGACAATACCCGCCGAATGCGTCATTACTTTACGGGCTCAAGCATGATGTATGTGCCTGAAGTCTATATGGACAGTAAGGATGTGATGGTGGCTGAACGCATCACGGGTGTGCCAATTTCTGATATTGCTACTTTTGATCGTTTGGGTATGGACCGTGCGGACTTGGCTGAAAAAGGTTTAACCATCTTCTTTACCCAAGTATTTCGAGACAACTTTTTCCATGCCGACATGCACCCCGGCAATGTCTTTGTCGAAACCATTAACCCAAGTAATCCACGCTTTATTGCGCTGGACTGTGCCATCATGGGTGAACTGTCCAAACATGACCAAATGACAGTTGCCCGTATGTTGCTTGCAGTAATGAATAGCAACTTTATGCAACTGATTCAGATCGTACATCAAGCAGGTTGGATTCCACCAGGCACAGATCAAGATGCCTTGTCACGTGAAATGCGCCGCACTGTTGGTCCAATGGTATCAAAACCGATGGATCAATTGGATTTCGCAGGAATTTTGATTCAGGTGATGGATATTGCACGTCGTTTCCATTTGGAAATTCCGCCGCAATTGATGCTATTACTCAAAACATTGGTACACGTAGAAGGCTTAGGCACAGATCTTTACCCACAACTCGATATTTGGAAACTGGCAAAGCCGATTCTGACCGAATGGGTCAAAGCCAATATGAATCCTGTTAAAAATATCAAAGAAATTGGACAACAGATTCCAGATCTATTATTAGGTGCTCAAGATTTACCAACATTATTAATTGATAGTTTAAATGGTTTAAAAAATCAATCGGCTTGGCAAGATAAGCAACTCCGTGAAATTCAGCAAATGCGCTTACAAATGCAACAACAGCAACGCCGTAGTTGGATGTTTGGTAGCACTATGCTGATTATACTCACCATTGCGATTATTAGTCCTTGGTTTGTCTCCATCATTTTAATCGTATTAAGTGCACTGATTGCAGTTTGGCGAATTATGAAATAAGTTCAAAAATCCCTTGCTCTGACAAGGGTTTTTTTATGGTTAAGATTTTTGAACAAGTTGACAGACTCTCTCCAGTTGGTGCTGGTTTATTACTACAACCTGCGGGCTTAGCTGTTTTTGAACATTTAGGCGTACTCGATCAGGCATTAAAACTCGGTGCAAAAGTCACAGGTTTAGAAGGGCAACTTCCCAATAAACGTCTCTTGGTGAATAGCGACTATCATCAGGCAGGTAACAACCTTTATGGTCTCGGTATTCATCGTGCAACCTTATGTCATGTCTTAACTGAAAAATTGGCGGAATATGCAAGTCATGTTACTTGGCGAATGAGTCATAACATTGAGAAAATTGAAGAACAGCCGAATGAAATTCGATTATTTGGCACTGATCAACAACACAACTTTGATGACTGTTTCGATGCGGTACTGACTGCCAATGGCGCGCGCAGCCAACTTCGTCCTAAAGCTTGGGTCAAAGTTGATCAAGCTTATCCGCGGGTGCAGCTTGGAGCATCGTGCCTGAATGTCTAAACTTAAATCCTGAAATTCTGCATCAATTCTATGATCGTTCTAAAATCATGATGGGCGTTCTGCCAACAGGTGCTATCCCAACGGCTCCTCAGCAAAGGCTTTCCAGTGTATTTTGGAGTTTGCCGACTTCACAACTGCAATCATTCTTAAAAACGGACGAATCAAAACAGGATTGGTTACAGCAAATTTCTAAGCGCTGGCCCGAAGTCGCAGAATGGCTTAAACAACTTTTATTGGATGAACAAAATCAACCACATGGCTCTCGGCACAGTATCGTGATGTGGTGATGTCTCAATACGGACAAGGTCGAATCGGTGTAATTGGTGATGCTGCACATGCAATGAGTCCACAATTGGGACAAGGTGCGAATATGGCGCTTTTAGATGCGTGGGCTTTTTCCCAATCATTACAAGCTGCTCAGAAAAATCAGCAAATTGACTGGTCAATATTATGGCAACACTATCACCAACAGCGTCGATCCTCGACTCAATTCTATCAGTTCCTTAGTCGTTTACTGACTCCACTTTATCAATCTGATCATTGGTGGGCGGGTAGCATACGTGATCTTACTTTCCCGTGGATGTATCAAATCCCCTATTTCCGTAAAGAAATGGCGATTACCATTTCAGGCTTAAAAAAGGGTATGTTCGAACAAATGAGCTATCAACAGATTGCGACATACCCACACAATGAAAATGCGTTAATTCAAAACAATCAATCACTACCTGAATATGACTAAGCGCAAAAATAGGATTTGAATTAAAAATGAAAATAAGTCATTTAGATCATTTAGTTCTGACAGTCGCTGATATTGAAATCAGTTGTCAGTTTTATCAATCTGCCCTGAATTTTGAAGTCATTACTTTTGGTAAAAACCGCAAAGCACTGTAATTTGGTCATCAAAAAATCAACCTGCATCAGGTTGGTAAAGAGTTCGAACCCAAAGCTTTTCACCTCACCGCTGGTTCAGCAGATTTATGTTTTATTGCCGAAACGCCATTAGAGGAAGTGATCGCATATCTTCAAGTACAGAATATTGACATCGTTGAAGGTCCAATCGAAAGAACTGGGGCAATCGGAAAAATTCTTTCGGTTTATTTACGTGATCCAGATCAGAACTTGATTGAAATCTCGAACTATCTTTAAAGCCTGATCCATGACTTTTTACCCAACAAGCATAGCCAACCTAAGCCACAAACGCTACACTAACGGCTTTCCACTCAATGGATTTTTCACTCATGTCAAACTGGTTAGATGAAGTTAAATTTGATTCCAATGGTCTTATTCCTGCCATTGCACAACATCATCAGACTGGTCGAGTGTTAATGGTTGCATGGATGAATCGTGAAGCATTACAACTGACGGCTGAAAAAAATCAAGCCGTGTATTACTCACGTTCACGTCAAAAATTGTGGCACAAAGGCGAAGAATCAGGGCACTTTCAAACAGTGCATGAAATTCGTTTAGATTGCGACGCCGATGTCATTATTCTACAAATTGAACAGCACGGCGGAATTGCTTGCCATACGGGTCGTGAGTCTTGTTTTTATCGTAAACTCACACCACAAGGTTGGGAAATTGTTGATGCTCAACTGAAAGATCCAACTGCAATTTACGGTGCATCTGCGAAAGTCGAAGCACACGATCATGGTCAGGCTGAACAAGTTGACGTACTTAGTCACTTAGGTCGTTTGATGCAAGAACGCAAAAAAGCTGAAGCAGATAGTTCTTATGTTGCCAGCCTATACAAAAAAGGCATCAATAAAATTTTAGAAAAAGTCGGCGAAGAAAGTGTGGAAAGCATTATTGCAGCCAAAGATTATGCAGCACATGCTTCTTTAGAAAATAAGCACGATCTGATTTATGAAGTTGCAGATTTATGGTTCCACAGTATTGTCATGCTCGGCTACTTCGACCTTGATCCACAAGAAGTCCTTGATGAACTTGCTCGTCGCCAAGGTCTATCTGGCTTGGTTGAAAAAGCCAATCGTAGTCAAGAAGCGTAAACCTCGCCTGTGTCGAATATCGAGAAACCCAAAGCTACCTACGAGCAAGCGATTGCAATAGATAACGCGCGTTTAGGTCAATCCTTTAAAGTGATTGCGTATGCTGGCACAGGTAAAACCACGACTTTACAAATGATCAGTGATGCCATGCCCGAACGGCGTGGTATGTATTTGGCTTTTAACAAAGCGATTGCATCTGAAGCACAGAGTAAATTTCACGGCAATGTCAATTGTCGTACCTTTCACTCTCTTGCCTTTCGTAGCGTACCCCGTGGCGTGACTGATAAATTACGACTACCACGTTTAAGCCCAAGTTTTATTGCTAAAGAATATCGTTTAGAGCCTATTACGCTCCGTCGTTTAATGGGTGGACGTTACGAAAAATATGTGCTGATGCCAAGTCGCCTTGCGAGTTTGGTTGCCAATGCTGTCAGCTATTTCTGCTCGACCAGCTCACAATATCCTGCCCCTCGCCATATTCAAGCGCCAAGCTGGTTGCATCAAGATGATATTGAATCGTTACAACAACACTTATATCCAGCAGTTGAACGCCGTTGGTTAGAGTCAATTGATCAAAACCATCAAGCAGGGATTGGTCACGATATTTACCTCAAACTTTGGGCATTATCAGAACCTAATATTCCAACAGATTATGTTCTGTTTGATGAAGCACAAGATGCTGACCCACTCATGTTGGGTATTTTACTACGTCAAAAAAGCACACAAGTGATTTATGTCGGTGATGCACATCAGCAAATCTATGCGTGGCGTGGTGCAGTCAATGCAATGCAACAGATGCCTTTACATGAAAGTCGCTTAACGACTTCATTCCGTTTTGGTGATGCGATTGCTGATGTTGCCAATAGTCTGCTTGGTGCATTAAACGAAACTGTTCCGCTATTGGGTAATCCAAATGTTAAATCAAGTATAGTGAATAAACCCCATACCAAAATGCGCGATGCAATTTTGTGTCGTACCAATGCGCGTGCAATGGAACTCCTACTTTCTGGTTTAGTGCATGGCGACAAAGTCAGCCTACAAGCTGATCATCAGAAACTCAGTCGTTTTGTGGATGCCGCTAGTTTACTCAAACAAGGCAAACGAATCACTGATGTACCAGAGCTTGCTTGGTTTAATTCATGGCATGATGTACATGAATATTGCGAAACCAATGACGGGAGCGACATCAAACCTTTGGTCAAACTGGTCGATGATCATGGTACTGAGCCACTCAAGAAAGCACTTGCCAAAATCACGCCGATTGAGCAAGCAGATTATGTCATTTCAACTGCACACAAAGCCAAAGGCTTGGAATGGAATCGTGTGCATATTGAAGATGATTACCAATTTAAAATAAATGGCCTAGAACATAAAATTACAGATGAGGAATTAAGACTACTTTATGTTGCCTGTACTCGTGCTAAAGTAAGTTTAAATATTCATCATCTTTACGATTTAATACAACAATTAAAACGGGGCGCTCCCTCAAGTCTTCGCCAGTCCGTAGGTTAAAGCGCTTATGTTCAGGGAGAGCTTATGCAACTTGAATCAGTGCTATTTAAACATGTTGGCATGTTTCGCGACTTAACTATTGAATTTCAACCGACTCAACGTCCAATTACACTTATTTTAGGTGAGCAAGCTACAGGCAAAACTACAATTTTAAAAAATATCTATCAAGCCTTAACGTGGTTTTCCGCACGTTATAAAGATATTCGTACTGCAGGTGTCGTGATTGCTGATCAAGATATTTTGTTGACACGCTTACAAGCCAAAGTTCAAGTCCAAGTTAGAATGAGCAGTGAATTAACTCATCATCTACCAGAAAGTAGCTCTGCACAAACGACTGATACTCAGAATTGTAGTTGGAAGTTATTTAAAACGTTTAACAGTCAAGGCGTTGGAATTAGCCAAGTTGAAACGCAGCAACTTGATCAAATGGTATCGCTATACCAAAAAACCAGTCTTCAAGATCCATTATTTGGATTACCGTTAATTGCGTATTATCCTGCCGAACGCTTTGTACAAGAGGTTAATTTACAAAGCAAGAATGCACCAGGAACACTACAAGATATTGCTGCCTACGATTTAACAGCGATTCCATACACAACTTTTGCGCGTTTCTTTGAGTGGCTACGGGAAATTAGTGATGTTGAAAATGCTCACTCTGCCCATATCGTCAGACGTCTTATTGGCAACGATTTCAGTCAGCAGAATCAATCAGAGGTTTTGCAGCAATTACAACAAGAACTGATGAATCATCCTAAACAACTTTCAGCACCTAATTTATATGCGCTGAAAAAAAGCTTACATACCATCTTTCCAGAATTGAATGATATCTATATTCAATATATTCCTAAACTTCAATTAATGGTGCGTTACAAAGATCAGACCATTCCCTTTCAGCAATTATCGGCCTCTCTTAAATCATGGATTGCATTGGTCGGTGACATTACACGTCGTTTATGCTTGCTTAATCCACATTGTTTCGACCCATGTTTAGAAGGTGAAGGCATATTATTAATTGATCAAATTGAGCATCAGTTAGATCAAAATATGAGTGCTGAAATTTTAGAGCGTTTGCATCAAGCATTTCCAAGACTACAAATTATTGCTTCAGGCAATCGCGATGAATTATTAGAACATGCGTTAGAATATCAATACTTCAGGTTAGGTGATAAAGAAATTTATGAGATTAATCTTGAGAAATCTCAACAACAACTTTCACAACTCTATAATGAGTTAAGTCAATCAGAAAGCGTTCTCTTGCAGCAGAATCAACACTTATTAGAATCAGAAAATTTGGTCAGTAAAGTTGATGAACTCTTTCATCAAATCCAAGCGCTTGATGAACAAGAAAAGAGTCATTTACTTCATCTACTTAAAATTGATGATACCCCTCAAGAGACATCACTTTAAGATTGATTGCATCATTAATCCTTATAAACTAGAGGTCAATTTTTTCTTTTGAATAGGTCTTCTGTACTGAAACACTAGATTGTAGGGACAAGCATTTGATCCAAGACCAGATCTCTATCCCTGTTAGGTACACAGATAATCGAATGGAAAATATTCAATTAAATAGCGAACAAAAAACGTTGATAGACAAGTTTTAGCGACAAAGATGTTGTTATTTTCATGTAATAACATCAGATTTTTGTTGATTTTTTATAGTAAAATAAAATTCATTTTTTACTTTCAAGTTGTGCAATACAACTTGCCCTTTCCGTTAACTTGATTGGGTTTCGAGACTTGAAACTTTGGCTTTCTCTTTGAATGCCTTAAGTCTTGGAAGAAAATCCACCATTAGGTCTCTCTCGACCTAAATCATCGACATGGATACCAGTGTGCTACCGATTATTATTTTATTACCACTCATACTTGGCACAACCCTTGTCTCACAATTGCAACGTATTTCACGGGGTATGACGGCAATTGGAGCAATTGGCATTAGCCTGAGTTGTTTTATTTTACTGCTTAGCCAAGCTGAAACGGTTTTACAGGGTAATGCCCTGCAACAGAGTTGGGAATGGCTTCCACAACTGGGCATCAATCTTAGTTTTCGCCTTGATGCATTAGGATTATTGTTCGGTTTACTCATTAGTGGGATCGGCACACTGATTTATATTTATGCCTATTATTATCTCAGCCCTAAAAACTCACTCAGTAAACTGTATCAGTTGCTCATGCTATTCATGGCAGCGATGCTTGGAATTTCACTCTCCAACAATTTGATTATCTTACTTGTATTTTGGGAACTGACAAGTATTTCTTCATTCTTGCTCGTGGGCTATTGGAGTCAATATGATGCCGCCCAACGTGGTGCGCGTATGGCACTCACGATCACAGGGATGGGCGGTTTGGCGATGCTAGGGGGCTTTGTCCTCTTAGGACAGATGGCAGGTACTTACCAGATTGACCAATTGGTGTTAATGAAAGAGTCTATTCAGCAGCATCAATTATTTGTTCCCACTCTACTGCTCATTTTACTAGGTGCATTTACCAAAAGTGCGCAATTCCCATTTCACTTTTGGTTGCCAAATGCAATGGCAGCACCTACGCCTGTTTCAGCCTATCTCCACTCAGCAACGATGGTGAAAGCAGGTATATTTTTATTAGCCCGCTTAGCTCCGCTCTTTATTGGGGCAGCGTTGTACCACAATATCGTAACTTTCGTCGGTTTATTCACTTTATGTATGGCAGCGGGTTTCGCCATATTCAAAGAAGATCTCAAAGGGCTTTTAGCTTATTCAACTATCAGCCATTTAGGTTTGATTGTTTGTTTACTCGGCATCGGTTCACCACTCGCTGTTGCAGCAGCAATCTTTCATATCATTAATCATGCAACATTCAAAGCTGCTCTTTTCATGATTGCAGGTATTATTGATCATGAAACAGGAACACGTGATTTACGTAAGCTCAGTGGTATCTGGCAACTTCTTCCGTTCACAGGTACTTTAACCATGATCACCGCTGCTTCGATGGCTGGTGTACCGCTAACCAATGGCTTTATTTCCAAAGAGATGTTCTTTACGGAATTACTGGCAAACCTATCAGGTCCAGTAATGATAATTGCAGCGATCGTGGCAACTTTATCCGGTATTTTTGCTGTTACTTATTCTATTCGCTTGGTACATGGCGTGTTCTTTGATGGTGGGCTTGGTAAACACGTTCCTAATAAAGATGCACAC
Organism: Acinetobacter sp. 5862; assembly: GCF_024494585.1. NCBI lineage: Bacteria > Pseudomonadati > Pseudomonadota > Gammaproteobacteria > Moraxellales > Moraxellaceae > Acinetobacter > Acinetobacter sp. 5862. The sequence continues at coordinate 10,469 of NZ_JANHGP010000021.1, read as the reverse complement.
GAACCGCCTCTCGGAATGCGCTTACCTGCGATTATATTAGCGACATTATGTATTCTGGTCGGCATTCTGCCTGCACTATTGGCTGGAACAGTCGTGAATAGTGTAACGCGCGCGAGTTTGGCTCAACCTGAATTTGAGGGTGTTCATTTAGCGATTTGGCACGGTATTAATGCACCTTTAATCATGAGTCTAGTTGCATTAATGGGTGGTGGTTTATTTTACTTTAGCCTCATTAAAAATCAGCATTTACGTAAAATTGACTTAGACCCTTATTTAGGTAAATTCCAAGGCAAACTTTTATTTGAATCATTCCTGAAGCATCTCTTACTTACCAGTCGAAAAATCAAACAAAAGACTGAAACAGGTTCTCTACAAAGTTATCTTCTTTGGATTGTTTTCTTTAGCATTATTATGGTGGGTTTACCTTTATTTAATCAGGGTTTAACAACTGGCACACGAGAGCTTACCCATGCCCCATGGATTGCCGTAGTCTTATGGCTCACATTATTCTCTGGCTGTTGGATGATGTTGTGGTTCCACCACGAACGGATTAAAGCTGTTTTAATTAGTGGTGCTGTTGGACTTGTCGTCACCATGGTGTTTGTCACCTTATCTGCACCAGATCTTGCACTTACGCAGATTACTGTTGATGTTGTTACTACTGTTTTATTGTTGATGAGCTTATCACTATTACCGCAGTTAACCCCTTACGAATCGAGCCGTCCACGCCGTTGGCGAGATGCAAGCTTAGCAATCGCAGGTGGTATCGGTATTGGTTGGATTACATGGCTAATATTAACGCGAGAACATAATTCAATCTCATGGTTCTTCTTACAGCAATCCCTCCCATTAGGCGGTGGTTCAAACGTCGTCAACGTTATCCTTGTTGATTTCCGTGGTTTTGATACCTTCGGTGAAATTACAGTATTGGGTATTGCAGCAATAGGAGCACTGTGCCTCATGGATGGTATGCGTGCACATGGCACCACCATGACACAAGGTTTATCTTATCGTTTTAACCCTTCACCATTGATGTTACGAATTTCAGCCTCATGGGTACTTCCCCTTGCCCTTGTCGTCAGTATCTACATTTTTATGCGTGGTCATAACTATCCGGGGGGTGGCTTCATTGCAGGTCTGATTACGGCAATGGCGCTGATTATTCAATATATTGTTTTAGGTCAGGATAGAACCGAACAACTGATCAAAGCAAAATCTGGTCGTTTATATGAGATTTGGATTGGCTCAGGTTTAGCAATTGCAGGTTTAACAGGTATTGCAGCTTGGTTTTGGACACGCCCATTCTTAACAACAGCACATATTTATATAGAACCACCATTATTTGGAAAAATGCATTTAGCTTCGGCTGTGTCATTTGATCTCGGGGTTTATATGACCGTTGTTGGCGCGACAATGCTGCTAATTTCAGTCTTAGGGGATTCGCGTCACTCAAGTATGTCAGGACCTGTTCCAAGTGGAGATAAATAAACATGGTTAGTATTGAATTTTTACTCGCTTCAGGAATTGGTCTGCTAACAGCAACAGGCATCTATTTAATTTTACGTGCTAGAACCTTTCCTGTCGTACTCGGTCTGGCCATGATCGGTTATGCCGTAAATTTATTTTTATTTGCAGTCGGTCGTATTCAAATTAATGCACCTGCAATCATTACAGAAACAACTAAAGTAACAGATCCGTTACCGCAAGCGTTGGTACTCACTGCGATTGTGATTGGTTTTGCAACAACCGCTTTTATTGTACAGCTTGCTTTACGCAGTCGTTATGAATCTGGAACAGATCATGTTGACTCCAAAGAAGAAGCAACTGTGACTTATGACCCACGTGAGGATGAGCCATAATGTTTGATTTCAATAATTTTTGGCATGCTCATACTCCTATTTTAAGTATTTTGATTCCAGCATTTACGAGTTTTTTATTACTTTTATTAGGCAATCCCGGTTCTGGTTCTCTAAAACAAGATTGGCGCCAACCTTGGCGACGTGGCATTAGCTTAGGTTCTGCACTTCTAGGCTTAATCACAGCAATCAGTTATTTGATGATCGCCAATACAGGGCAAGTTACCGTTTACCAACTTGGTGAATGGTCTGCTCCTTTTGGAATTGTTTTAGTTCTTGATCGTCTTGCTGCATTCATGTTGGTACTCACTTATGCACTTGCAGTGCCTGTCATTTGGTATGCAAGTGATAACTGGGATACCCGTGGGCGCTATTTCCACACCATGTTCCATTTTTTGTTAATGGGTATAGCGGGTGCATTCCTGACAGGTGACTTATTTAACTTATTCGTGTTTTTTGAAATCCTGTTAATGGCATCTTATGTATTGCTATTACATGGTCAAGGGCGACCACGTTTCCAGCTAGGCATACATTACGTCACGATTAACTTACTCGCATCAGCGCTATTTTTGATTGGTTTAGGGATGATCTACGGCAGCGTTGGTAGTTTAAATATGGCTGATGTGAGTCGCCTTATCCCAACCTTAGACAGCGATCAACATAAACTTGCAATCGCGGGTGGCTTGTTACTGTTTGTGGTATTTGGAATTAAAGCAGCAATGCTACCTGTCGGCTTTTGGCTACCAAAAACCTATGCTGTTGCAAGCACACCCGTTGCTGCAATTTTTACTATTATGACCAAAGTTGGTATTTATGCCATTCTGCGTGTCAATGGTACTGTTTTTGATGATGCAATGGCACAGAGTATTTTCAAAAACTGCTTATTAATGATTGGTTTGATTACTTCACTCTATGGTGTAATCGGCGCAATTGCTGCTGAACGCTTACGCCGTTTTGTTGGCTTTATGGTGTTGTCATCGATTGGAACATTACTCATCGCTATTGCCATGTTGAATACCCAAGCATGGTCAGCAGCATTGTATTATTTAGTCCACAGCACCCTAATTGCGGCTGCATTCTATTTGTTTTGTGGTTGGATGACTGCGCAACGTGGTTCATTCAAAGATCATTTAAAAGTTGCACCGAAAATCAAACAGGAAAAAGCGGCTGCTTTTACTTATTTTACCATTGCACTCATGATGGCAGGTTTACCTCCTTTCAGTGGTTTTCTAGGTAAAGTTTTTATCTTACAGGCTACCGCTGAAACGCCTTATCAGGGTTGGATTATTGCTGTTATTCTGATTGTTAGCTTACTTAGCATTATCGCATTCACACGTGTTGGTTTTATCCTTTTTTGGCGTGCTAGTCCACCCGAAGAAAATCCTAAAGAACCAGCATATACCGCTTATCAATCACTACCTGATACAGCACCTCATCGGAATGAAAAAGCAATCTATGTATTACTGATTGCTTTGATGAGTTATGTTGTATTTGCAGCACCAATTCAAAGTTATACAACTTCAACTGCACAACAAATTCAAAATCATGCGCTTTATCAACAAGCGATTCTAAAACATGATAGTCAAGGTCGTGCCATTAGCGTGCAGCCATTTGATGCAGCATATTTACCTGAAACTAAATATGGCGGTGAGGTTGAGGATCATAATGCGGTATTAATTCCAGATGTTATCTCAAAACCGATGCTACAAGGCGAACATATTTCGGAATATAAACAACGTCAAATTGCTGAGCAAACTTTATCAAATCCAACTATTCCAAATGCCACACAATTAAAACCGATGGAGGAACACTAATGCAAAAACGTGCTTTGCTTGATCGTTGGTTTCCCCACCCCTTTGTGTCATTTTTAATTTTTGTGACTTGGCTCATGCTGTCACATAGTTTAGACATCACAGATATTTTTATTGCAATTCTATTAGGTATCTTTGTTTCACGTTTGGTAAGTCCTTTTATTGCACGCACACCCCATATTCATTGGTTACCTGCAATCAAACTTTTTTTTGTGGTGTTATGGGATATTGTGATTTCCAACTTTCGTGTAGCTAAAATGGTGCTTGGACCAATGGATGAGTTGCGTCCAAAATGGTATCGCGTGCCATTAGAAACTGAACATGAGCAAGTAAATACGCTACTCGCAATGATCATTACAACGACGCCAGGTACAGTATCAGCAGGGATTGATCAAGAGCGAGGAGATATTTTAGTTCATGCACTCAGTACCGATAATGCTGAATTAGATATTCAAGACATCAAAAATCGTTATGAGCTACCTTTGCTCGAAATCTTTGATGTAAAGATTGCAGAAGGAGCAGCAAAATGACCATTTTACCTTATGCACTTGCGATTAGTTTAGTGGCAATCACTATTTCCATGTTTCTTTGTCTCATCCGCATGATCATTGGACCATCTGTTGTTGATCGCCTGTTAGCACTCGATACTCTTTTTCTTAATGCAACATGCCTAATTGTGGTGTTAGGCATCTATTGGGCAAGTACCAATGTATTTGAAGGTGCTTTGTTGGTAGCGATGCTCGGTTTCGTTTCAACTGTTGCACTGGCTCGCTATTTTACCACTGGACATGTGATTGATTAAGGAGAGAGGTTATGCAAATAATTTTTGAGATTATCATTTCGTTCTTTTTGATCTTTGGTGCATTTTTTATGCTCGTAGGTTCCATCGGAATGATTCGCCTACCCGACTTATTTATGCGTCTGCATGCACCGACTAAATCAAGTACGTTAGGCTTGGGGAGTTTTTTAATTGCAGCTATGGTATTTGAAGCGACTCAAGGTCGTTTCGGTTTTGCTGAATTATTGATTACTTTATTTGCCTTTATTACTGCCCCAGTATCAGCAAATTTAATGGCACAAGCTGCAATTCATTTACGTTTGCGTTCAACCAGTGGTGATGTTCCAGAAGCTTTAAATCGTCCGCTACCGTGGCAACGTTATCGTCGTAATGCAGAAAAGAAAGATCAACTGTAAGTTGGTCTTTTTATTGAGCTCAATGTATTTTTTTAAGTTTTAGAAAGCCTAAACCAATTAACTCGCTGAAAGATATAATTTTAATAGAAAAAATCATATCAATCTAAACAATGATCTATAGCACAAAAGAAAGCCACCCGAAGGTGGCTTTCTTTTAGAACTTATTCTTTATCGTCTTGCCCTTGTTCAGGCAGATCCTTCACAGCTTCCGCGATCAAACCAAACATATAGTTACCATAGGCATTCGTTTTATCGTAATGGAAACGCAATCTTGGCGTAATACGTGTCTTGATACGACGGCTCAATTCATGACGCAAGAAACCAGAAGCTTTATTCAATACATCTAAAGTTTCTTTATTTGCGACTTCACTTTGCTCATCACCAAGTTCACGTCCCATCACAGTGACATAAACTTCAGCATAACCCATGTCTGCACTAACTTTCACCGCAGAGATGGTCACTAGACCACCTAAGCGAGGATCTTTAAGCTCTTGACGGATCAGCTCAGACAACTCACGTTGTACTGAATCCGCCATGCGCTTTAAGCGTTGGCTACCCGCCATTAAAGACTCCGTTTAATCAATTGAACATCATAGACTTCGATTTTGTCTTTAACTTTGATGTCTTTATAACCTTTGACTGCAAGGCCACATTCCATACCAGCACGAACTTCTTCAACCACTTCTTTATAACGACGAAGAGATTCAAGTTCACCTTGGAATACAACCACGTCATCACGTAATACGCGAATCGGTTTATTGCGATGCAATGTACCTTCAAGTACCATACAGCCAGCTGCTGCACCAAACTTACTTGAGTGGAAGACTTCACGTACTTCTGCAACACCCAAGATCGTTTCACGATGTTCAGGTGCAAGCTTACCGCTCATTGCAGCTTTTACATCATCAATTAAATGATAGATGACGCTGTAATAACGAATATCGATGCCATCTTGATCAGATTTTTGACGAGCCGTGTTATCTGCACGAACGTTGAAACCTAATAATACTGCTTCTGAAGATTCAGCTAAAGTCACATCTGACTCAGTAATTGCACCAACACCAGAACCAATGATGCGGACTTTCACTTCATCTGTAGAAAGTTCATCAAGCGCAACATGTAATGCTTCTAAAGTACCACGTACATCTGTTTTGAGTACGACATTCACATAAGGAATATCTTTTTTACCCATAGATGCCATGATGTTTTCAAGACGCATTGCACTGGCACGCTCTAGACGCTTATGACGTTCACGATCTGAACGAGCATCTGCAACTTCACGTGCCTTCTTCTCATCATTCACGACAAGAACTTCATCACCTGCCATTGGTGCATCAGGTAAACCTAAAATTTCAACTGGAATTGAAGGACCCGCTGAAGTGATACGTTGACCATTTTCATCAACCATCGCACGTACACGACCATAAGATGAACCCGCAAGAACCAAGTCACCAATGTTCAATGTACCATTTTGTACAAGAATTGATGTTACTGCACCACGACCTTTGTCAACACGTGCTTCAATCACCACACCTTGCGCCGCGCCTTCTGCTGAAGCTTTAAGCTCCATCAATTCAGCTTGGATCAAGATGAGATCAAGTAACTCATCGATACCCGCACCAGAGTGTGCTGAAACTTTAGCGATAGGTGTATCCCCACCCCACTCTTCAGGCACGATTTCTTTATGTGCTAATTCATTTAATACACGATCGACATCAGCAGATTCTTTGTCCATCTTGTTAATAGCAACAATAATCGGTGTGCCCGCAGCACGCGCATGGTCAATTGCTTCCGCTGTTTGTGGCATCACACCATCATCAGCAGCAACAACAAGTACCACGATATCAGTCGCTTTCGCACCACGTGCACGCATTGATGTAAACGCAGCATGTCCTGGTGTATCTAAGAAAGTAATAATGCCTTTCTCAGTTTCAACATGGTATGCACCGATATGCTGGGTAATACCACCCGCTTCGCCTGCTGCCACTTTAGAACGACGAATGCGATCAAGTAACGATGTCTTACCATGGTCAACGTGACCCATGATTGTGACCACTGGCGGACGAGTCGTTTGTTCGCCACGAGCTTCTTCAGCTGCAACTAATAAGTTGTCTTCTGCTTGTGTATCAGAAACTAAAACTGGATTGTGACCCAATTCTTCAACTACCAATACTGCTGTATCTTGATCAATCGCTTGGTTTTGAGTAACAAGTTCACCCATTTTCATCAGGGTCTTAATGACTTCACGAACCTTAACCGCCATTTTTTGTGCAAGATCGGCAACGATAATCTTCTCACCAATCTCAACATCATAAACCTGTTTTTTCACAGGTTTTTCAAAACCATGCTTGTTGGATTGGCTGGTTTTCAAACCGCGCTTATGATGACTTTTGCTGAAGCTCTGCTCAGCCTGAGCATCACCACCTCGGCCACCTTTCTTGCTTGCACGTGGATTTGCAGTCGCACCACCACGCTTGATTTCACGGTCTTCCTTGTTGAAAGAATCTTCATATGCCTGACCAACAAGTCCAGCGGCTAAAGGTGAATCATCAATCACACGAATGGTTGTGGTTGCATCATCACTTGAATATTTTGAAGCCATCTGGCGCATTTGCTCCAGTGTACGCTTCTGTGCTTCTTCCGCAGCTTTACGGCGTACAGCTTCTTCAGTCGCCTTTAACTTGGCTGCTTCTGCTTCACGGGCTTTTTTCTGTTCAGGTGTTTCTGTTGGCTTGACAACAGGTGCTTTAATTACCTTGTCGCTACCCCGTTTCTTCACCACAACTGCGGTTTTTGCAGGAGCTTGTGAAGCACTCTCAGAAGTATGTGCTGCACGCATTGCTTCTAACGTTGCATTGGCTTTTTGTTCAGCTACATTACGTGCATTTTGAACAGCTAAATCACGTGCATTTTGCTCTGCGCGTACTTTAGCATCTGCTTCTGCACGTGCTTTCGCTTCTGCTGCAAGTAATTCTGGATTTGGTTTAGCAAAAACTTGTTTCTTGCGAACTTCAACATTAATGTTTTTTGCTTTACCCGAAGTACTTGTTACTTTAGCAGTACTGGTTGTTTTACGTTTCAACGCAATTTTTCCTGTGTTACCACTGTCCTGACCATGTACTTTTTTCAAATGATTGACCAAAGTATTTTGCTGTTCAGCGGTAATAATGTCATCTGCTTTACGCTGTGGTAGACCTGCTTCGCGAACCTGCTCTAGGAGTTTCTCTACAGGACGTTCTACGCTGAGCGCTAACTCTTGAATCGACTTGTCCGTCATCTATTATCTCCTAGTTAAACCATGATTCACGTGCTTTCATGATCAATTGACCTGCTTTGTCATGACCTAAACCTTCGATATCCGAAATATCATCAGTCGCTTGATCAGCCAAATCATCAATTGTAATCACACCACGCGCCGCCAATGCATAAGCAATCTCAGTGGTCATACCATCCATACCGAGAAGTTCTGCGCTTGGCTCTTGAATATTTTCTTGCTGTTTCAGTGCATCAGTTAAAGCAGCTTCTTTAGCACGGCTTTGAAGCAATTCAACTAAATCCGCATCTAGTTCAATTTCATCAAATGTTTCAGCTGGAACATAAGCAATCTCTTCTAATGAAGTAAAGCCCATTTCCACCAATGCCATTGCTAAATCTTCTTCAATATCGAGACGTGTAACAAACATATCTAAATACTGTTGTGCTTCATTTTGCTGACGAGCACGATACTCTTCTTCTAACATCATGTCGAGTTTATAACCCGTCAATTCCGATGCTAAACGAACATTTTGCCCTTGCGAACCAATTGCACGTGCTAACTGATCATTCGTTGCGAAGATAATATCTGCACTACGTGCATCTTCATCTAGTACAATACCTGATACATCAGCTGGCTCTAATGCGCTTGCAATATATTGTGCTGGATCATCTGACCACACCACGACATCAATACGCTCACCATTCAACTCTTGTTGTACTGCTTGAATACGTGTACCACGCATACCAATACATGCACCTACAGGGTCAATACGATGGTCATTGGTTTTCACTGCAATTTTAGCACGAACACCCGGTTGACGAGCAGCTGCTTTAATTTCGATGATTTCTTCAGAAATTTCTGGAATTTCTTTTTTCATCAATGCAATTAACATCTCAGGACGAGCACGAGATAATAATAATTGCGCGCCACGACCTTCGCGGTTTACGCTGTATAAAATGGCATTGATACGTTGCTTAGGACGCAAAATTTCTTTGTGAATGGTTTCTTCACGCGCCAAGTAAGCTTCAGCGTTATCACCTAGATCAATGATGAAACCATCTTTGGTTTGTTTTTTGACTTCGCCGTAAATCAACTCACCCACTTTAGATTCATAGGCATCGGCAACCAAAGCACGCTCAGCTTCACGAATCTTTTGTACAATGACTTGTTTCGCAATTTGAGCAGCAATACGACCAAACTCAATTGACTCAACTTCTAGCTCACGCACATCACCGATTGACCATTTTGATGGATCAACATCTGAGATTGCATCTTGGCAAGCTGGCATTTCATGATCTTCATCCGCCACAACTGTCCACTGACGAAAAGTGCGATAATCACCTGTTTTACGATCAATCTCAATACGAAGCTGTGCTTCTTCTGAATGGGTTCCTTCGTAAAACTTTTTCTTCGTTGCTGCAACAAGTGCTTGCTCTAATGCTTGGAAGATCGCCTCACGACTAACACCTTTTTCATTACTAACCGTTTCTGCAACGGTAAGAATTTCGCGGCCCATAAGTCACCTACCGATTTCTTATAAAATTAAGTTAATATTAGTCTTGATAGATTAAATTTGCTTTATCAATATTATTACTATCAATTTCAAGTACATGCTTACCTTCCACTTCAACTTGAATAATTTCATTTTCTAAGTCTACAGAAAGTAATTTCGCTTGAAACTTACGACGATTTTCGACGGCAGCAATTAATCGTAAAGCCACTTGTTGCCCAATATAAGCAGGCAATTGATTGAGTTGGAAAAATGGACGATCCCAGCCTGGTGAAGAGACTTCTAAAGCATATTCACCTGAAATTGGATCATGAACATCAAGCATTGCACCCACTTGTTGTGTCACTAAAACACAATCTTGAACGCCAATACCACGCCCTTGTTCAACTTCGCCATCTTCATTCAAGATAGGTTCAACATTCTCATCAACTGCTTTATCAATATAAATACGTAATAAAGAACGTTTACCTTGTGGTAGGAATTCAATCCCCCATAGATCTACACCACACGCAGCTACTGCTGGCGCGATTAGATCATTCAATGCTTGAGATTTATTTGATAATTTCATTTACTCTCGTCGCTCTCATGCGAGCCAATCAATCTTAACCGTATAGTGAAGCACGACTATTTGACCAATTGATGTCGAACACTACACGATAGCTAAACAACCAATAAAAAAGGGCGTAAATCGCCCCTATGTTACACAGAAAACCGAAGTCCACTGTGCAAAAAGGCCCACCTTATTGTGAGCCTCTTTTAGAAACTTGGTAGCGGGAGCTGGATTTGAACCAACGACCTTCGGGTTATGAGCCCGACGAGCTACCAGACTGCTCCATCCCGCA
>NZ_JANHGP010000042.1:0-5062 GCF_024494585.1 Acinetobacter sp. 5862 | reverse complement strand
TACACTTATCCAAATAGTACGACGGTGGCATTGAATACTGAAACGACATATGACTGGAATGCAGAAGAAGCCACAGTTCCTGTCAACTTGACTGTGACCAAAGTGATTCGCCTAAATGGTCAGGCCATTAGTGTGGGCGGTGGTGCTCGATATTGGGTTGATGATACTGACGGCAGCCCGAAAGGTTGGGGGGCACGTTTGGTCGCATCCTTTGTTTTCCCGAAATAATCAATTGAGTCTGTATTGATTAGAGTGACATTCAATGGATTTAAACTATATGCTTGAATTCGTTGGGTACTTTTTATTTAACGAAGTAGCAAAACCAGAAGTCATACAATATGGCTTCGACTTTTGTCTCTTAACTCGGTTGGAGGAACGCCAAACCAGCTTTTAAAGTTGCGACTGAAAATAGATAATTCTGCATAGCCCAACTGTAGAGCAATATCTGTCAAATTCACATTGCCTGCATCAAGCATACGAAGCGCTTCTTTTTTTCGGACATTTTCGAGTATATCTCGATAGGTTGTTCCTTGCATTTTTAAAGCGCGCTGAAGCTTTTTCGGATGCATTCCCATACAGAGTGCGATATTTTCAATGCTGCAGTCTCCTGTCGCCATCAGCATGCGGACTGAACTCTCTATCAGTGCGGTATTGTCTTCAGTTTTGGTGCTGCTTTGTGTTTCAAGCTGCTGTACGATTAGTTGATTAATGGCATCTTCATTAAAATTATAGGGTTTATAGCTTAAAAAGCTTGCGGGAAAATAAAGCGCATCCTCATCGGTTTCAAATTCCACTGGACAGGAAAAATGTGCTTGGAAAGTTTGAGCTCCTTTTTGTGGTGCTTTTTGCTTGAAGCAAATTTTTTCTGCATGCCACTGTGGGCCAATCAAATCTTTTAAAATATTCGCGACAAGGCAAATGGCCAGTTGTGATTTTTGTGGTACATCGGTGTTGTATTCACTTAAACGCACAAAGTTCAGCTTACAGAACAGAGCATTATGTTGCGAGACGTGAAAGACAACGCCTTCAGCATGTAAATAGACATACTTTTGCGCCACGCTTAAGGCTTCAAGTATGCTCGTTTGTCGGGACATATAGACGCCAATCAAACCGATTGTGCTAATATTTTGGAGTGCGCCGAGTTTTAAACCGAAGCAGTCATCCTGACAGGCTAAGGCCGCTTTTTCCAATAAATTTAAATAATGATCATAATGAATAAATGAATCTGGATCGCGGAGTAAAGCAGGTAAAATCCCGATCTCTTTCAAGATTCCTATAGGGTTTATGCCATAACTACGGACTAAGTCTTCAAAACCGCCGAGGCTGGCTGCACGAATATAACTTCCCATTACAACATTCCGTGTTGTCCTAAAAGATCAATTTAGTGTCCTAAAAAGTCAAGCATAATTCAAGTCATTTGTTAAAGTAGGATAAGAGATTATCTCAACCAACATAGAAAAGAAGTATTGAATCACCATTTTTAGCCGTGAAAGGAAAAGCATATGCAACTTACGGTTCAGTCTCATATCGAGCAAACAGTGATAGAACAGACATTGCACGATTGTTTTCAATTACAGCGCAAAAGCTTTCATCAGCAAGGCATTGAAACGATTGAACAACGCAAGCAACATTTACTGAATTTAAAAGCATTGATTAACAATCACCGTGAAGCAATTATTGACGCCTTGAATCGTGATTATGGAAATCGTTCACGCCATGAAACCTTATTGGCAGAAATTATTACTGTCACGGATGACATTAACGGCAGCATCAAACATTTGAAGCAATGGACGAAAGTACAAAAACGACATGTCGATCATAGCCTGTATTTTGGTGCGAAGAACCGTGTGATTCCTCAGCCACTGGGCGTGATTGGAATTATTGTGCCGTGGAATTTCCCCATCAATTTGATGTTTTCACAGTTGTCGGCCGTGTTTGCTGCGGGAAATACCGCTATGGTTAAAATGTCTGAAAATTCAAGACATTTGGCCGAATTGCTGATGGAGTTAAGCCCCAAATACTTTAAAGCGGAAAAATTACAGATTTTCGATGAGACGGGTGAAGTAGGCATCGCATTTTCAAAATTGCCGTTTGACCACCTGATGTTTACTGGCTCTGGTGCGACAGGGCGTAAAGTCATGGCTGCTGCTGCACCAAACTTGACGCCAGTGACTTTGGAGCTGGGTGGTAAATCTCCTGCGGTGATTGACCCTGAATACCCCATCGATAAAGCTGTAGAACGCATTATGTTTGTGAAACAGTTTAATGCGGGACAAATTTGTACCAATGTCGATTATTTATTTGTGCATGAGTCGAAGTTACAAGCATTTATTCAAGCCGCGGCAGCGTGGGTTCAGGAACATGTGCCTGATATTCATAGCAAAGATTATACTTCTGTGATTGATGAGCGCGCATTTCAGCGCTTAGTGCATAGCTTGGCAGATGCTGAAGCCAAAGGGGCAAGTTTGATTAATTTAAATCAGCAAGAGCCAGATGCTGCGACACGAAAATTTCCACTGACTTTGGTGTTGAACAGCAATGATGAGATGGAAATTGATACGCGTGAAACCTTTGGTCCGATCTTGATGGTCAAAACCTACCAGAAGCCTGAAGAGGTAGTGGACTATATTGTGCAGCGTGATCGTCCATTGGCCTTTTATCCATTTAGCAATAATAAAAGCTCAGTCGAATTTTATATCAGCCGAGTTATGTCGGGCGGGGTTTCGGTCAATGATGCCTTATTTCATGTCGGGCAGCATGACTTGCCATTTGGTGGGGTCGGTGCCAGCGGGATGGGGCATTATCATGGCTATGAAGGCTTTTTGACTTTTTCCAAAATGCGTCCTGTGTTTTATCAGGCGGGTTTTTCGAGCTTGAAGTTTCTCGCGCCGCCTTACGGAAAATTTGCCAATTGGCTGTTGAATTTATTGATTCGGATGAAGTCATAAGCGCTTAAATTTAAAAACCTCAACATCACTTTTCACTTCAAGATGGATATTTTGAAGTGAAGGAATTAGTGTATTTAAAAACAGAAAAATAAAACTTTTAAAGGAGTTAATAGGATGAATAATAAAGATTTTGATTTTGATCAAATCGTGATTGGCTCAGGCTTTGGTGGATCGGTCAGTGCTTTACGCCTTAGTGAAAAGGGCTATAAAGTCCTGATTTTGGAGAAAGGATTACGCCGTGAAGACAAGGATTTTCCAACTACAAATTTAGACACCAAAAACTATTTGTGGCGGCCTGAACTGGGATTCAGAGGTACGATGCAATTTACTTTCACCAGTAAAACCACCATTTTGCATGGGGTGGGCGTCGGTGGGGGCTCACAAATTTATGCCAATGTACATTTAATTCCACCTGATGCTGTTTTTGAGTCTGAGGCATGGACCAAGATTCGTAAAGACTGGAAAGAAACCTTAAAGCCGTTTTATGGTCTCGCTCAACGTATGTTGGGTACAGCGAATAATACTTATACCAATATTGCAGACGAAACGTTAAAAGAAGTTGCGAGTGAAATTGGATATGCAAATTCATTTAAAACGGTGAATACGGGGGTCTTCTTTTCGCAAGTAGCTGGTCAAGAAGGACAATTAGCGAAAGATCCGTATTTCAATGGAGAGGGGCCAGATCGTAACTCCTGTATTTATTGTGGCGCTTGTATGTTGGGCTGTCGTAATAATGCCAAAAATACCCTGATGAAAAATTACCTGTATTTTTCTGAGCGTAATGGCGTTGAAATTCGTCCAAGTTCTGAAGTGGTGAAAATTACACCACTGAATGAAGATGGTAGCGCAGGTTACGAAGTAATAGTCAAAGAAACTTTAGGAAAGAATGTTCGTCAGTATAGTTTGCGCAGTCGTGGGGTGGTGTTATCTGCGGGTGTAATGGGTACGGTACCGATGTTGTTAAAAATGCGTGATCAGCATAAAACTTTACCCAATATTTCTTCATTGCTGGGACAGGAAGTTCGGACGAACTCGGAAACCCTGACCACAGTGAACAATACTGGTAAAAAACTGGATGATGGTGTGGCTATCAGCTCCTTTATTTCAGTCGATGCAGATACCAATATCGAGGTCACACGTTTCCCTGAAGGTGCGGATGCTTCATGGATTTATATTCCATACGTGCCTATGGTGACTGGTCAGGGCTTTATGCGCTTTATGAAGTTTGTGTTCAATACACTGTTACATCCCTTAAAAACCTTTAAAGTACTGCGTTATAAGGGTAAAGCCAAAGACTCTATCATTTTATTGGTGATGCAAAAGTCTGAAGCATTCATTCATTTTGAATGGCGTAGAAAGTGGTATCGACTGTTCAAAAATAGTATCACTGCTGTGCAAAAAGAAGGGGACACGCCACTCACCGTTTCATTCCCTGCGGCTGAAGAAGCCACTAAAATGATTGCACAAAAGTTAGGTGGAGAACCTGGTTCTGCACTTACTGAAATTCTACTGGGAACGCCAACGACAGCACATATTATGAGTGGTGTCGCGATGGGCAATGACAAGTCGAATGGCGTTGTGGACTTCACTGGTCAAGTCTTTGGTTATCAAAATTTACGCGTATTAGATGGTTCGATTGTACCTGGGAATTTAGGTGTGAATCCCTCACTAACCATTACCGCACTGTCTGAATTTGCGATGAGTCAAATCCCAGTGTTCTCTGCAGAGCGGGCAGCAAAGATTCAGCGTATTGAATTTAGTCAGCCTTTGGAGGGACAGGTGTCTGACTTGAAGGGTACTGGTGATTTAGCCAGTGCATTAAGCAATGCTTAAAAAAGTGGATATGGTTTGGGCTGGTGATGGTGATGGTGTCTAATACGGCAAATTAGACAGCCCAAGCAATACAATCTTGAGATCATTATCCCTCTAACGCTGTATGACAGCGTTAGAGGGCGTTGCTGATTTTATGGGCTATAATTCAGAAATTCCTAAGCTAAGAAGAGAGCGAAAAGCTGTCTTACCTTTTTTACCGATCAATGAGTAATTGGGGGGCATTATTGAGTCTATTCATAAACCCAAAAGCCATGGTTTATTTTTTCTTGTTATAAAATATG
>NZ_JANHGP010000079.1:0-5389 GCF_024494585.1 Acinetobacter sp. 5862 | reverse complement strand
GACAATTTTATATACTCCATAAACCCTTTAAATTAATTAGGTGGTTTATGTCGCACTTCAAGTTTTACTCTGCCCTCAAAGTACGTAATTCCTCTGCTGTAGGTAAACGCCAATCATCATACCCACCTGTGCGTAAGTTAGTACAAGCCTCTTTTGCATCCCGCCAATACATTTCCTCCCCTCTATTGAAACATTTTCTTGACCACATTAAACCTGTTCTTTCATCAAACCATGCACCATCATTATATTGTTGTTGGAAAATATTTAAACAGAACTCATACCATGAAGTTTTTAGGGGAATTTTTTTATTTATTTTACTATAAAATATACAAGTATCTGTTTCTTGCTCCAATCCAATAATAACTTTGACATAATACATAAGACTATGTAATAGGTCTTCTGTTAACTCAAAAGAATCAAATAATTCCGCCATCAATTCCATTTGCGTGTTATTTAATGGCTGATCAATTCGAGATAAAATCAAAGCATCCATTAAGAATGCAGTTTGCATTTCTTCGTTGTCTAATACATCATTAAAAAACTCTCGTGTTTTTTCCAAATTAATCTGTTGTGCCAAGTTTAGATATTTTGCCGTGTTGGCTTCCAAGTCTAAAGAATCAAGCAACATTGAAAACAAACGAGTTTCAACTTCACTAATCTGACCTTTATTTAACACTACACTCGCCAACATTGTGGCATATAACTCACGACTATGCTGATCTAAATCACTTGCATAATGGTCATGTAATGGGAAAATTTCGGTTTTAATCTTGTCAATCAGTTTAATCATATTCATGTTGGGCTATCCTTATTATGCCAATGCGTAAAGTGTTGAATAATATTTTTCTGTGGTTCTGCGTAAAATTTGCGGCGCATTTTTCACTTCAATATTTAAGCTAAAATCCACCAGACTCGCTTTATGAGTTAAGAAATTACCCTTACCTATATCCAGTTGCCTCAATACATCCAATAAATCAACTTTTTTCAGATTTAGAAGCTCCAATTCATCAGGTTCAGGTAATGCAATACCAACTTTATCCCCCACAGCTTTTAATTTCGCAAAAAATTTCCGTTGTAAAATTCGTAAACTTTCCGTAATTTGTTCCCATTGCTGCAAATCTGCCTGTGCAGATTGTTGTAATTCCTCTGCATCACTTTCAATTTCGGGAATATCACTTAAAGCCAAAATTCGATTTAAACGATTAAGTTTTAAATGTGCTAATCGTTGCTCACTATCAATAAACCGAGCATATTCCAAAAACTGTCGTTTAAAATTCTGAGCAAAGCTTAAGGTTTTTTTATGTTCATTCCACTTCTCTAAAAACTCTACTATAGGCTGAACTGGATAATCATTTTTCTTCCGTGCAGATACAGGAACTACATCCAGCACATTAACTCCTCGTTCTCCTGTCGTCTGCTTCACCAAAGCCACAATTTTGGCAATATCTTCAGGTGTTTTCGCATCAGCACGGCTGACCACAATCAGCTTAGGAATATCCGCATTTAAAGTTGCCAAAAACTTTAAATCATCTTCGGAAATCGTGCCTTGTGTTGCTGATACCACCCAAATGATAAAGTTAGACAAATTAAGTTGTGAACGTGCCACAGATTCATCTGTTCGCTCACTCCACTGTTCACTATCAGGTTTGCTATACCCTGGGGTATCAAGCAAGGCGATATTTTTCCAAGTAAAATCTGGATCACTGACAAAAGCTGAACGCAATAGCCCTGCAATCTGACTACCATATTTTATTTTTTCTTCGTGGGTCAGACTGGCAAATTCATCCTGAGATAAAATTACACGACGGCGAAATAAATTAAGTGCCGTAATCTGTTCCTGTTCACCATACAACAAATAAGTCGGTAAAGAAGTTGTTGGATCAATCTCTACCACTAAACGCTTTTTCCCTAAAAGCGTATTAATTAAACTGGATTTTCCTGCACTGAATGCGCCACCAACACCTACCACAACTTTTTGAGCCAAGTCTGGAAATTCACAAAACTCCCTAAAATGTTCTAATTCCAGATTGAGACTTTTTAAAATATCGGCAAAATGATCAGGGCTACCTGAACGAGCCAGTTCAGGCAAATCATGATTAATGATTTTGTCCAATACATCCAGATCGGCTGCAAGTTGTAAAGGTTGCCCCTCCTGTTCAACATGTGACTGACTGGCGCGGCACAATAAATCATAACGCTGTGCGATATCAAAGTCTTCTTGGTATGACATTCTCTTGTCCTGAAATTTTATTATGTGTTGATCATATACAATCGAAATTCAATATAAAACAATCTATGAAAATTACTACGTCAAACTATGACTTAGACCGATGAAATGACTCTATTTTTTTATAAGAATTCAGGTAGACTCCATGAAATAGTTTATTTCATCATAAAAAAGAGTGTCTTATGACCATTCAGCAACACCTAGAAAAATTGAACCAACTTTCTGAGCAATTACAACCTTGGCAGGGACGTTTTAATGAAATTCAGGATATTCTAAGCCTAAAAAAACCGTTATTAGAACAGGTCGAGCGTTTTAATCAGGAAGAGCAAACACTGAATATTGCGATTATGGGGCAGGTCAAGGCAGGTAAAAGTAGCTTTTTAAATGCTCTCCTTTTTAATGGCAAACCCGTTCTGCCTACAGCAGCCACACCTAAAACAGCAAACCTAACACGCATTTCCTACGGTGAAAAACCTGTACTGGAAGTTGAATACTACACAGCAGAGGAATGGCAAGACCTTGAGCAACTGGCACAACAACAAGGCGATTATGACCAAATTAAAGTGGCAAAAGAACTGACCACGATGGTGAAGCAAAGTGGCCTGGATGTTACTCAGGTATTGCAGCAACAAAAACAACTGATTGAAGCCAATTCTTTAGATGAGCTGATGCAGGTTCTAGACAGCTATGCAGGCAACAGTGGTCAATATACGCCTTTGGTCAAAATGACACGCCTCTATTTACCCAATGAAGAACTAAAAGGCTTTGACATTATTGATACGCCAGGAATGAACGATCCTGTGCTCAGCCGTACTGAAAAAACCAAAGAAGAAATGAAACGCTGTGATGTTGTGTTTTTCCTTTCCCGTGCTAGTCAGTTTTTAGATCAATCTGATATTGAATTACTCTCAAGCCAACTCCCTCAAGGTGGCGTACAAAAAATGGTTTTAGTGGCTGCACAATATGATTCTGTGATTATTGATGATGGTTTTAACCGTGATTCGTTAGCAGAATGTGAAACCAATGTTCAAAAACGTGTCAATCGTCGTGCGGAAACTGAACTTGGAAAACTTGCTGAACAACGTGAACAGGCAGGTCGCCCACAAGTTGCCGAATTATTACGCTCACTGACCAAACCTATTCTATCCAGTACCTTTGCCTATGGTTTTTCACATTGGGAACAATCTCAATGGGATAAGGCCATGCAGCATACTTATAAGGAATTACAAAGTTTAGGGGAAGAATGGGGTGATTACCAATTTACTCAAGCAGACTGGGAAAGAATTGGTAACTTTAAAACGCTTAGCCAAGAATATGAACAGGCTCGCCAGAATAAAGTCCAACTTTTAGAACAGAAGAAACAAGAACTTTTGCCCAAAGCTCAGGAAAATTTAACAGATAAAGTACAAGCGTTGACTGCAATGATTGATCAACGTATCCATACCTTGAACACGCAAGATATTCAGCAACTGGAACAGCAACAAAAAAAATGTGAACAACAGATTCAGCGCATTTCAGGGAAACTGGAAAATCTGATTAATCAACAAATTAATAAACTGCAAAGCACGACTCAGGATATTACGCGTGACTTGCAAAAAGGGATTCAACAATATAGTCAAATCACCACGCATACAGGCACAGAAACAGAAGAACGCTCGTATGAAGTCAGTACCTCAAAATGGTATAACCCATTTACGTGGGGTGATACTGAAACACGGTATAAAACATTTACCAAAACCTATGAATATCTGAATGCGTCTGATGCAGTGGAACAAATTAGCCAATATGCCCGTGATTGCACAGTTGATATTCAATATCACTTTAACGACTTAGTTCGCCCAAGCCAATTAAAACTGGAGTTACGCAAGGCACTGGTGGATGAACTGAATACATCCAGTCAGGATTTTGATCCTAAACAATTTAAAAATACGCTGGATCGTGTCATCAATCAGCTAGATTTACCTGAGCTAAATTTGGATATCGGCAATCCAAGTGAGCTGATTAGCCGTAATTTTAGCGGTCAGGTTCGTTCAAGTAGTGATATTCAGCAACTTAAACAACAACTTAATCAATCATTGCAGAAAATTTTTGAAATGTTATCGCAACGCTTTAAAACATCTTCTCAGGATTTACAGCACAGTCTAGAACAAACTCGTGATTCTTTACTGCAAACCCTAATTGCAGGACTTGAACAAGAGTTACAACAGGTTCGTCAGGACTTTGCTGAAAAACAAAAAACCTTAGAAGAATATCAACAGCTTAAAAAAATCCTAGCTTAAAGCCATATAGGTGTACAGTTTCTTGTACACCTTTTCTTTTATACAGATTTGGGGGAATTCGATATGGAAATGATTAAACGTCTGTTCTTTAAACATCTAGTTTTTAGCCAAAGCAATATTAAAAAAGTCATTCTGCTTATTTTGATTAATGGGCTGGGTATTGTCACGATGATTGGTTTACCAGTTGCCTTGATTATTGATGTACTGTTTGTGTTTTATAATCTTCAACGTGTTTATCAACATCGGGCGACCATTAAAAAGGGCTGGAATTTTATTACCCTGCTCAATCGTTTGGCATTGGGTCTGATTGTTCTAGTTGGACTCGGTATATTCTTTGGCTCATAAGTTGATGATTTCATCACGTCAAACTATGACTTGGTCATAGTTTTAATCACTATCTTTTTACCAAACCTAAACTTACACTCTATGTATAATTTATATTGCGTATAACACCATGAACCAAAAGCAATTATTTGAAAAAATTCAGCGTATTCAACAACAGTTAATGCAAGGCTTAATTGAGCGTGAGCAAACCATTAAACTTGCCTTTCTTGCAACATTATCAGGCGAACACATGTTATTGATTGGCCCGCCTGGCACAGGCAAAAGTATGGTGGCTCGTCGCATCCATCTCATGTTTAAGCAAACACCCTATTTTGAGCGTTTACTGACCTGCTTTTCTGTACCTGAAGAATTGTTTGGTCCTCTTTCCATTAAAGCCTTAGAGCAAGATCAATACACCCGTTTAACACAAGGTTATTTACCACAGGCATCTATTGCCTTTTTAGATGAAATTTTTAAAGCCAGGCGAATTCAAACATGAGGTGCGACAGTTTGAAAAGTCTTATGATAATCAACAAGCTGAGCAAATTTCTCTAATGGT
>NZ_JANHGP010000078.1:0-6029 GCF_024494585.1 Acinetobacter sp. 5862 | reverse complement strand
AAAGCCCATATAAATGGGTAGAGTACAGGTTGCTGTAGAAGCATGTTTAATTCGTCTGATCACAGATACTTTATAAACTATTTTAATACTTTTTTGAATCCGTCAATGCGTAAGTCCTAATTAATGTTAAATATGTTTTAAAATTGTAAATTACGTGATATATTTCACACAATTATGTGTGGCTACTCATTAGGGTTAATTAAAACTTTAATTAGGACAAAAATAAAGGTCAGATTGAAGTTGTTCACTTTCATTATTGATGAAAAATGTCCCACCGATGGAGGAGAATTTTTGTGATAAAAGTTAATAAAATCTTTTATTTATTTATTTGTGCTATTGTTTTCTTATATACATCTATTTTACATGCTGCTGTTGATATTGTTGTCAATGAGAATGATAGTCCTGACCCAATCGCAGCAGGTGGGACATTAACTTATACTCTGAATGTAGCTAATAATGGTCCTGATGATTCGACAGGAGTTAGTTTGACGGCGGCGTTACCTGCAACAGTAAGTTTGCAAAGTGTCGTTTCTTCGCAGGGGACATGTACAGGTACAACAACAATTACTTGTAGTCTGGGTAATATTGATAATAATGCGGCAGTCAATATTGTGATTAAGGTGACTGTACCCACCACACCAGGGACATTAACCAGTACCTTCACAGGTTCAAGTGGTCAAATTGATACTAATTTAACCAATAATAGTAAGATTGAAACAACAACAGTTGTACAAAGTGCTGATTTGCAAATCACAAAAACGGATAGTGCTGATCCAGTATCAGAGGGGGCGACTTATAATTATGTGCTGGCGATCAAGAATTTAGGGCCTTTTGCTCATACTACAGCAGATACAGTGACTGTAACAGATAATATTCCATCCAGTATGCGTCTACAAAGTCTACCCAGTGGTACTAATTGGACTTGTAGTAGTTCTGGTGGTACAACATTTCCCCAAAATGGACCAGTTGTTGTAACGTGTCAGAGAAATATACAAGCCAATAATGCCTTGGCAGTCAATGCAAGTTTTCAGAATATTACAGTACCCGTCAAGGCATTGGCTTATGGGACGGTAACCAATGAAGCCAGCGTGAGTTCAACGATGGCTGATAAAAACACTGCCAATAATACGGTTACAGAAAATACTTCGGTAAATCAGGCGGTTGATTTAAGTGTGGCAAAGGTACTTACCAATACGTCAAATACTACCATTGGGACGAGTACACAGATCGGTGCAGGTGCGACTTATCGGTATCGTCTAACACCGTCTTTAGTCATTGGGGATACAGCAGGTGCAACGGTTCGAGTCACGGATCCATTACCGAATAATATACAGGTCACTACTTCACCAACAGTATCTGGTAATTCAGGGGTATGGAGTTGTGATTATAGTCCAAGCCAGACTTTACCTTTTACGGTATCAGCCAGTAACCCTGTGAGTGTCATTTGTGACTCTTCAACACCCTATGTGAATACCAGTACGACAACACAAAGTCTGGGGATTATCCAGTTTGATTTTATCCCAACTCAAGGGGGTACATTGACTAATGCGGCAACAGTAGGTTCTGTGGGTAATATCTTAACTGATATTGCAACCAGCAATAATACAGCTTCAGTGACACATACAGTGAACGGAAATGCCGATCTGAGAATTACTAAAACTGTCAATGGTTCTGGTGCTGTACGTGCTTTAAACTCTACAGCAACTTACACGCTTGCTTATCGTAATGCGGGTACATCTCCAATCCCTGCTGGAACAACAGTAACGATTACTGATACGTTGCCTAGTGGTGTTCAAATTACGGCGATTACTGCGCCAGCTGGCTGGAGTTGTCCAACTGCAAGCACAGCTTCTCCCATTAATGGACCTACAACCATTACATGTACACTGACCAATGGTCTGGTGGTATCAAGTAGTAATAATGGTAGCATCACACTGTCTGCAAAATTTACCAGTACTGGGGTGAAGCAAAATATTGGCAATATTAGCTCTGTCATATCCGATCCTGATCTGAGTAATAACCAGTCAGACAATACGCTGACGATTGTAGATACATCAGGAGGTGGTACTTATAGTGATTTGTCAATTGTTAAGGACGATACCGTATCAGGCAATACTACTTATGGACCTGATCCTGTGGCAGTAACAGGTAATGTACGCTATCGCTTGCGTGTAACCAATAATGGACCATCTAATATGCCAACGGGTCGTACAGTGACAGTAACGGATACCATTCCTGTCAATTCTACCATTGTGAGCTATGCACCCACTGTATCTACCCAAGGCTGGAGTTGTAGTGATACTGGCACGGTGATTACCTGTACCCGCACTGTGAGCGCTTCATCTACCTGGACGGTAAATACAACCAATGATATTGATGTGGTATTAAAAGCCAATAACGGCACAACAATGACTAACTACTCACAAGTAGTGACCACAAACGATCCAATAGGCAGCAATGATACTGCCCAACAGCAAACCACTATTCTGGATGATGCCAATTTAAAACTGGTTAAAACAGTGTCAACCGCTAGTGTTTATATGGGACAGAGTTATACCTATACTTTTGTGGTGACAAATCAGGGGCGAACTGCTGTGCCAGCAGGAGCATCAAATGCGATACGCTTGGTTGATAGTATGAATCCTGATCCAGGAGCAACACTGGTTTCTACGACAGCAGCAGCCAATGGCTGGACTTGTACAACAGCAGGAACAGGCAATGTAACTCCCTTAACTTGTGATTATGCAGGTGGTCTGGCAGTGGGGGCGAGTACTTCATTTACTGTGACTGTGACACCTAGGACGGTTGGGATGGCACGTTCAAATACAGCCAGTATCAGTTTTGTCAGTACTGCTGTTGTTGCTGATCCAGATTTTACAGATAATAGCAGTACTGTGACCTTAGATGTACTGCCAAGTGCTGATTTGCAGATCGGCAAAAGTGCTTCCTTAACAACGGTTGCTGCTGGTCAGAACCTGACCTATATTTTAACCGCCAGAAATAATGGTCCTAGTGCTGCTACCAATGTTACTGTTATTGATACTTTACCAAATAATGTGACAGTGATGTCAATCACACCAACAGGCACTGGTACTTGTCAACAAAATGTACCTACAGCAGGAAAAATTCAGTGTCAATGGGCTAGTTTAGCGAATAATACAACACAATCAGTGACAGTGGTGGTTCGTCCACAACAGACCGCAGCAGGTACAAATATAACCAATACCGCCACTATTAGTTCAGATATCTATGATGCTGTCAGCACTAATAATACCTCTTCTGTTTCTACCGCGGTAACTTCTGCCGTCATTGATCTGGTGATCAATAAATCAGATCTGGTTGATCCTGTTGCGCAAAATGGTACTGTGGTTTATACGGTAACGGTAAATAATCTGGGACCTTCAGTCGCAAGCAATGTAATAGTCACTGAAAACCTGCCTTATACTTATCTTGAATTTATAGATGCTACTCCCCAGCAGGGAAGCTGCACAGCACCAAATAACAGTCATCAAATGTTATGTAATCTGGGAAGTGTAGAGGCGGGTCAAACAATAACGATTACTATCCGTATGTTGGCAAAATATATTGGTACCGATGTCAATCAGGTCAGTGTTCAGGCGAGTGAAACAGATAGCTTAACGACCAATAATAATGATAGTGAAAATACCACAGTGCAACTTGGAACAGATGTTCAGGTTACAAAATTAGTTGATAATACAAATATTTATGTTAATCAACCCTTTTGGTATACCATCAATATTTTTAATGAGGGACCTGCAAACAGTAATGTGACTTTTACGGATACTATTCCTGTAGGAATTGATTATGTTTCCTATACCACAACAGGAGGAAGTTGTACTTATAATAGTAGCAATAAAACCCTGACCTGCAACATGGGGCTAATGACTCCAGCTACAACCAAGCAAGTCAGAGTACAGGCAGTTTCCAGACAATTGGGGACGATTACCAATACAGCAAATGTAACGGGTTCAGCACCTGAACTGATTTTGGATAACAACCAGTCTAGCGTGAGTGTCAACTCACAGCTGATTGTTTCGGGGCGCGTATTTAATGACAATGGCGGTACAGCCAATAATATTGTTGCTAATGCCTATAATGGTGTACAAGATACTGGCGAGAATGGGATTACTGGTGCGAAGATTCAATTGACCAATTGTATTAGTAGTATTATTGCAGAAACCACAACCAATGCAGCAGGTGATTATCAGTTTATTCGTAATGCAAATCTGCCAAGTCCCTATTGTATTATAGAAACTAATACGCAAAATTTTACCTCAGTTAGCGGTGTTGCCAATTACACACGTAGTACCGATACCATTAGCGTGGCAAATAGTACTGTAGCCAGCTATACCACAGGAAATTTTGGCGATGCTAATCTGAGCGTGATACTCATAGAAGATGGGCAACATACCATTAAAGCAGGAGAAGTGACTGACTATCCACATCGACTGATCAGTTACGCGCCTGTGAACATTACCCAGATGGTACAAAATCTGGCACAACAGCCAGCTTCCAGTACAGATCAGGTATGGCAGGCTATTATCTATCAGGATACTAACTGTAATGGCAAAGTGGACGCGGGGGAAAGTGTATTTAACCCCACCACAGGTAGCCCAATCCTGTTACAGCCAGCAACCGACATCTGTCTGGTACAGCGTGTCCTGTCGCCAAGTAATGCCTATGCAGGCGCACAGCAAATGACCCGACTACAGGCCAGCTATCAGATTAGCCTGAGTAATCCATCGCAAACGATCACAGGACAAAGCAACCAGCGACAGGATACCACCCTGATTGGCAGTGCAGGACTTGATTTGCAGAAACGAGTACGTACCGTTGCCACGTGCCCATCAACAGTGAGTGACAGCACTTCTTTTGCGATCAACAATCAGGCGACCAGCCAACAAAAACTGGAGTATGAGATCACCTATAAGAACAATAGTGTGAAAGTGTTGCAAAATGTAAAGCTGAAAGACAGTGTGCCATTGGATACAACGTTTGGTAGCATCAATTGCCAGTCTACCCCTTCAGGCATTACAGGTTGTACAGCAACCCATAACAATGGCCAGCTAGAGTGGGTGTTGACAGGTAATCTGCCACCTTCTGCTACGGGTACAGTGAGGTTCTGTGTTTCACCGTGATGGGGTGGTTATTGCAAAATGCTCAGGAAGTCTGGCTGTTAGCTACTTGCTGGGTGTTTTGATAGGGGGAGGAGTTCTGAATTCTCAATTAAAGGATTCATATTGATGTCATAAAAGTGAAAGATTATTTATAGGATTTTAAGATGATAGGACTTACGCATTGACGGATTCAAAAAAGTATTAAAATAGTTTATAAAGTATCTGTGATCAGACGAACTAAACATGCTTCTACAGCAACTTGTACATTACCCATTTATATGGGCTTTCTCATGACAGAACCGAACTCTATTAGCTGCACACAACTTGCCGAGACTTATAATATCTCGCATGATAGTGTAAATCGCTTTCTGGAGCGTGAAGACTACACACCTCACGACCTATATCAAGAAGCAATTCAACATATTGATAATAATAAACTTATAGTCAGTATTGATGATACTGTTTTAGATAAACCATATAGTCAACATATGGACTTGGTTAGCTATTTTTGGTCAGGCAAACACCACCGATCCGTCAAGGGGATTAATCTCATTACCCTGTATGCGACAGATCAGAATGGTCAAAATATTCCAATTAATTTCCGAATTTATGACAAATCTGAGGGTAAAACCAAGAATGATTACTTTATGGATATGTTAAGTGAAGTACTTAGTTGGGGTGCAAAGATTCAATTTATTACAGGTGATAGTTGGTATTCATCGACTGAAAATCTAAAAACCATAAGAAAATATGGTATTCGATTTATGTTTGGTGTCGACAGTAACCGTAAGGTTTCCCCTGAAAAAGGACAATGGTTTCAACTGCGTTTATTGCCAGATTTCCATCAGGGTCAAGTGGTCTGGCTCAAAGATTTTGGCTTTGTACAATTAT
>NZ_JANHGP010000027.1:0-6525 GCF_024494585.1 Acinetobacter sp. 5862 | reverse complement strand
TTCTGACTAAAAATTCGCTCAAATAAACTTCGAGAAATTTCTACCATTCAATCAATGAAATATTTTCGATCGATCAATCAGTAAAAATCCACACAAGTTGTTCTTCTATTCTCTTAATGATCTTCTCGATAATTCGTCATCATCAAGCTAGGTCGGCTATGTTACTCTAATCTAAATTAAAGTCAACAGGTAATTTAGATATTTTTAAAACTCATCAACCAACCCAAGAACTCAACTAATCTAGCCAAACCCTTGTTTATCAACAAGTTTTTATCTGCATCACCGCCGATGGATGTGCATTCTACACCATTCCTCTCCCAACACAACCCCATTTCCTAATCTTTTTTATTTAAGTGGACGTTTTTAAACCAAAATCACAATTTTTCTTATATTTTTCGACCGAATTTGTTTTAATAAGAAGAGAACAACTAAACTGTATACCTTATATCTATGTTTTGCGTCATGCAGCGCAATCATTCTAATGACTGTATTTCGCTCTAACGGCGACGAAGGACTTATATGCATTACTCAAATTACATCTTGCTTGGGCTGTTAACTGCTGGGGCATACTCACCTGTATTAGCACAAGAAGTTCAAAACGAGCCATCTATTCAAACAAGCTCTGTGGCAAATACCAACAATCAACAATCGACATCGACGATTCAAGCCATAAAAGATTTAAAACATATCACTAAAAATGTTTTAAAGGTCAATGCAAACGCTGCCCAACCTGATGCTGTAAAAGATCCTTTACAACCATTGAATAGACAGATCTTTGCTTTAAATGATGCTTTGGATCGTAATTTATTAAAACCTGTTGCAATACAATATATGGCAAAAGTTCCAGAAGAAGTCCGTACTCCTTATCGCCAATTTAGGAAAAATCTAGGTGAACCTTGGAATGCAGTCAACCAATTAATCCAAGGACGACCAACTCGCGCTGCCAAGACATTAGGTCGTTTCACGATTAATACGCTTACAACACTAGGTTTTGCTGATCCTGCCCGTCGTTTAGGCCTAACCACTGAAGAGGAAAGTTTTGGCGTCACTTTAGGTTACTACGGTGTACCATCAGGTCCTTACGTGATGCTGCCATTTTTTGGTCCAAGCACATTCCGTGACGGTTTTGGTTTAGCAACAGATAGTTTTGGTCGCCCACAAAAATATTTATTAGATGATCAAGAAGGTATTTATTGGTCTACTAATTTATTACAAGCAATTGATGCTCGCTCACAAATTTTGGATATTGAAGAAAGCTTAAAAGGCGATAAATATTCAATGATCCGTGATTTTTACTTACAACGTAAAGCCTTCCAAATCGCTGAAAAGCATGGAGATTCGGCAGATGTTTCATTTGTAAGTGACGAAGATGATAATAACGATCAATCAAGTGATGACAAGTAATCTCTTAGGAACTTTAAATGATAGACTTATGTATTAATTTAAAGTTTTAGCAATACTATGTTTTTCATCATATTTCATCTATGATGAATTAAAAAATGATCATACAAATACAAAAGGTCGGCTGCTTATCTATGTATTTTATTCAACCCACACGCTCAATATCTTATTTAGAACAAGCACTAAATGAGTTACCGAGTTTACAAATCATTCATATCGATGATTTAGATTTGTATGATCAAACAATAATTGCTATTGCCGATGTACAAGATTTTTTAAAATACCAATGGAAATTACCTACAATTGTTCTTGCTTTTGAACATGAAGGAACTGCATTAGCTCAAGCATGGGAAATGGGTGCGTTGGCAGGATGGATTTGGAGTGAATTACCCAAAAATCCTGTTCACTCATTGTTTAAAATCGATGCTCAATATAAACGTAATCAAGATAGTAGAGATTTACCTTCCGCCGCAGAACTACAAAAAAGATTATTACCAAACCCGATCGAATTACCAAACTATCAATTTGAATCATTTTTTCAGCCTTCAGCTTACCTGTCAGGAGATTGGTATGATTACTGGAGATTAAATGATGATGAAGTCTTGTTTTATTTAGCAGATGTTTCAGGCCATGGGGTAACAAGTAGTTTACTCACATCTTGGATGGCGGCATTTCATGGCCGATCAAAAACACCTAGTCAATTGATTCAAAAACTAAATGCAATGTTAGTACAAGAAAATATTGAAAAGCATATTACTATGGTGGCGGGAATATTAAACTTAGCAACTCATGAAGTATGTTGGTCAAGTGCTGGGCACTACCCTCCTCCAATTATTTTTGAGCCCAACCAACCACCACAAATCCTTACAACAAGTAGCTTTCCATTAGGTCTTACTGAAGAACTAGAAGTTGAAGAACATTGTTGTACGCTGAGCCGTAATGCTCGTTTTATATTATGTTCTGATGGTGCACTTGAACCATTTGATGGCGGTTTGAATGATCAATTTAATCAATTGGTCGAACATCTTCAGCATGACGCTTTCAAAGCACCAGATCATGTTGCTGACGATATTGCAATATTAAGCATATGTCGAATGAATTAACTCTAAAATCAATATTTTAATTAGATCACAGCATCCAACCACTTGTGTCTAGAATATCACTATGGGATAATTTTATATCCTTTCTCTGAAAATGGCATTTATATGTCAACAGGTCATGTTGAATATGCAAGTTTGAACGGAACGCATATTTTCAAGCTTATTGGCGAAGTGCGCGCTCACTCTTGTATAAGTTTAGACAAGTTACTCAACAAAATTGAACAGCAACAGAATGTTGTCGGTGCAATTGTTGATTTAACTGAAACTACATTTATTGACAGCACAGTCTTGGGTGTACTTGCAAAACTAGGTCTTAAGCTTAAACAAGTTCATCATATTCAAGCTGTTATGCTCTCGACAAATCCAGATATTACAACTTTAGCCAACAGTATGGGGCTAGGTCAGGTATTTGTGATTTTAAATTATTGCGGTGATCCAAACGTATGCACTTTAGAATTAACTGAAGAGCACGTTACACATAGTGCAATGCTCAACACTGTGTTAGATGCGCATAAAACACTAATGCGTTTAAATGAAAACAACCAAAATATGTTTGAGCCACTTGTAAAGCAATTGCAAAAAGAACAAGAGTGTTTATCTCTTGATTCACAAAAACAAAATGCATAATTGCTGAAAACTAAATTGTGATGCTTGTATGACCTTACTTTCTGTTGCACAAATGAACTCTCAAAATGACATTGAAGCAAATTTCATCGTCATTGAATCATTGATCCAACAAAGTAAGGCTCAAGCTGCTGAGCTTATTGTTTTCCCAGAAAATTTTGTTTGTTTTGCAGCAGGGAAACAACGCGAGACAGCAGCACAATTCGAGAGCATCCAACAACGATTGGAACAATTGGCTCATCGTTATCAAATCTGGATTATCGCAGGTACCCTCCCTTGCCCGTTTCGTCCTGATGGTTCAATCATTGATGATGGTCGAGTTAGAACCGTCAGTTTATGCATTAGCCCTGAAAGAACTGAAGCGCGTTATGACAAAATCCATTTATTTGACGTTCAGGTCAGCGATGCTGTCGGTGGTTATCAGGAATCAAGATTCTTTGAACCTGGTGATGAAGTTGTAGTTGCCAAAACACCTTTTGGCAATATCGGACTGATGGTATGTTACGACTTACGCTTTCCAGAACTTGCTTTGATTCTACGCCAACAAGGTGCAAATATTATAACCGCGCCTGCTGCATTTACTTACACTACAGGGCAACTTCATTGGCAATTACTATTACAAGCACGTGCAATGGATAGCCAATGTTATGTGCTTGGTGCAGCCCAGCAAGGCTGGCATGGTGAACAGCGTCAAACTTGGGGTCATGCAGGGATTACAAATAGCCGAGGGCAACTATTAGAAATGATTACAGTTGAAGGACATGGTTTAATTACATCTTCATTTGACCTAGCTGAACAAAATGATATTCGACTAGCAATGCCATTAATGCAGCATCGCAAACTTATCAATTATTAAAAACAATCGTTTTATCTAAGCATAGTTTTGTTCAATTTATCCTCATATGGCATCACTTTGACTGTTATAGTCAATTTTCATAAATGTATGTTTTGTAGGATCATGATTTAATAGGCTTCATTTATCATGGTAGAACAAGATCAAATGGTCGTATTCTATACGTGATGTAATACCCTCAATTCATTCGTATTAAGTTTGATTTATGTTTAAAGTAATTTTCATTTTTTTATTTTTTATAGGGGCAATTGCACAACTTCATGCAGCAATCGTTGAAACCAATGCCAGTCCACAAAGTATCTTATCTACACCGCAAAATTTATAATTAAATTCTTTTGTGCAATGGGTGATTGGTTGGGGAACGGGTTCTGAAGGTGCGAGACAAAGATTAGATAATATCCAGCGAGAAGACGTGCTTATTATCAAACAAAAAGGTGCAACTTTAGACATGATTGTTGCTTGGCAACAATATTATGAACAAGAAGCGCTTAATAACCCTAATAATCCAACAGCACGTTATAGGGCGCGTTTGATGAAAAAAATCACTGAGCTTTGGTGAAAAGGGAAAAATAGAAAATTCTGGGAAAACGCAAGTAGTTCAGTGACTCAGAATTTTAACCACCTCTTCTACATCTACTAAAAATAACTAACAAATCCCACATTAAACATATCTTGTCTTAAAAAATAAGAGCATCCGAAGATGCTCTAAATAGAATCCAATAACTTTAGAATTTCAATGTCCCATTTACAGTAACAATTTTATTACCATCTATAACCTGAGCCAACTTAGTATTATTGAAAGTTACCGTTCGGTTTACAGAGTTAAATGTTACCCCTGAACAATCTATCCTATTTGAATTAACAGTATTTCCACAAGCATATGATTGATAATCCCCCAAACCAGCAAATCCATCAAAGCTAATATATGTACTAGTTGAATTTAAAACTTTACTTATAGAGACAATTAACGAATCCTGCATCACAATATCAGGGTCATTTTCACGAATAAAGTAAACAGATAATGTATCCTTTGTTAATGTTCCCACTTTGGGTACTTGGGGAAGAACTCTACTCGTTACATTATGTGTGAACTTTCCAAAGTTTGTGATTGTAACACAACCCCATTGACCAGCATCACAGCTTGGCTGTGGTTCTGGATTAGGTTTTGGTTCTGGATTGGGTTTCGGTTCTGGATTAGGTTCAGGTTTGGAATCAATGATTCGACTTGCACTTCCTAGTAAACCTGTCAAATTACCTGTGCGGACACTATAGTATACAGACTGTGCATTACCATTTTTGGTATTAACTGTAGATAGATTTACAGTACCATAATCAATAATTGCATAAAAACTAAGATCATTATCTTCTTTATCTTTTATATCCTTTGCATTACTACATACATAATAGATTTAGGCATACCCTCTACTGTAACAATACCTGATGCAATATCAATATTGAGTGTATTCATACCAGAAGAGTTTTTATAGCTACCTGTATATTCAGATAAATCACTCAATTTGGCTACTGATAAAGACTGCTCAGCACAAAATTGTGAACTTTGTAACTGATATAAGCTATTGGTATTAAATGATTCAAACCATTGGGTAGCCTCTGCTGTATTTTTTAATTTTGTAACAGTATTATAAAAGTATTCATCCCAATTCAAACATGCCTTAGCCCAATATCCATGATATACACCATATGTATTATCATAGACACCATGTTTTGCATCAAATACCCCATCCGATAAATCTTTTTTAAGTGCTTGTGCGACTTCATAAGCAGGTTGAGTGCTGTTTGGGTGTAATCTTTTGATTTCTTTTGCCAAAGTCGCAAGATAAGCTGCATAAATTCGCTGCTGTTCATTCAATGATATATTTGCGAGTGGTGTGAAATCATTTAACCCTATGATTGCTGGCGCATCAGTAATGTTGAATTTCGTTAAGTTTAATTGGGTTTGAACCATTTTATTAGCAGCATTGATACTATCTACACTAAAGCGTTGTGATTCCGCATATGCAACGGCAGCTTCCGCTAAAGCTGTAATCCCTAAATTAGTTTTATTAGTAGTAATTGTGGTTGCTGCACGTAATATCGCTGTATTTGCTGCAGCATCAATCGTAACCAATTTATCCGTTATAGCTTCATCAGCATAGATTAACTTACCTGCTGTACTTGGTAAAATTTCGGCAATAATAGGGTCTTTAAGTTTATTACTATCAACCTTAAATGTTACTGTACCATCCGCATCGATATTCTGAATATCTGTAATCGCTTGTCCTGTTAATGCATTTTTAAGTACCGCACGTCCCTCAATAATCTTACCCAAAGATGGGCTCAGTATTATTTCTTTATTGGAAGCTATTTCAGCAGGATTTGTATCGCCCCCCTCTTTATTAGACTTCTTTCATAAGTCATTTTTTACTCAGTTCTAAATTATAGATTCCAGCAATTAAATTGAATCTTAATACTAGTCTTTTGCCTCGATTGCGATATCGCTCAGCAAGAATTTTGAAGGTTTTCAAACTGCCAAATACATGCTCAACC
>NZ_JANHGP010000077.1:0-6739 GCF_024494585.1 Acinetobacter sp. 5862 | reverse complement strand
TTTGTGTGTAGGCTTCTTCATTTGAAAATTATATCGCTGAAAAAGCCTTTACAGATAGGTTTGTGCAACAAAGCCATGATGAACTAATTTATAAGGCTCAACGACACGAGGTTCACCTTTATAAAGAAAACCTATTTGTTGATGCTTACAAATCGCTTCACCAAATACTTCAAATAAGGTTTTAAACTGTGAAGCATCCTCAACAAAATAGCCTTTGGCATCATAAACACGGCTATCCAGAAGCTCCCGAATAAAGGAAACATCAAGATTTGGATATAAATGACGAATCCCAGATATACGGGCAAAAGACTGAATATCTTTTAGTTTTAACTTACCTAAGTAGGTCGAGTCTAAATAAAAATATTTTCCCTCTTTCTGTATAGGCAAATTACAGCTTTCCAACCGTACTAAATCACGTCGAATGGTTTTTGGGTGGGCATCATAGCTTTCTGCAAGCATATTGATGGTTAATTTTTCCCCCGAGTTTAGCCTTGTAAGAATATCAATCAAACGATTGGCTAAAGTCTCATTTTTATTTTGCGTATCCTTTTGCATGACAACCTGCGATTTTTATTTCTAACGTTACAGCAATTATTCATTTCTCAAGGGACAGGTTGTGTCCATTTAACGATACTTATTTAATCAAAATACATTTTTCTATTTTGGTAAAAAATTAAATATATCATAAATATGCGTGATGACAAGAAGTATCTATAAAGACGAAATGCTTGCCTTACAGGACTAGCTTAAAAGCCAGCGTAAGTCACAAAATCTCATCATGCACAATCTTGTTACACGTATGGCACGACCTCATTCATTTATATATAAAGTTGAACAAGGCGAACGCCGTTTAGATGTCATTGAATATATTTGGTACTGTACTGCCCTCGGTGTTGATCCTCATACTGGTATAGATGCTGTACTAAAAAACTCATCCTCATCTGCTGAACCAGCCTCCGAAGATTAATAATCTGTCATCCTATCTTGCCACAGGGACAGGTTGTGTCCCTTTTTTCAAAAAATAATTTATTTTTTACACGCTAATTATTATAAAAGAAAACAATCAATTAAGTACGTCAAACTACGACCTACTATATATTTTATCCTCTTAATTTTCCTAAAAAAGACGATTACACTTGGCAAAAAATTACTTGAGTACATCATGAGTCAAGAATCATCGAAAGTTATCAGCCGACAATGGAAAATTATTCAATTTTTATTGGATAGCAAATATGTGAGTACCGCAGATATAGAAACTCATTTAAGAAATCAAGGAATTGATGCTACGCAGCGTACTATACAGCGTGACTTAAATTTACTGGAAAAGTTATTTCCTCTGGAATGTCGTCGTGACTGTATGCCATATAGCTGGCGTTGGAAACGGATTGAGACTACAGTCAAGGGACTCAGCATTACTCAAGCCCTTATTTTACGGTTAGTCGATGAGGAACTCAGCGATCTTTTGCCTGAGCACACACTTGCTGAACTGGCTCCTTTATTGCAAAAGGCAAAATTAATTACATCCAATGCAACAATGTCCAATAACGATACCAGTCTTTCAGACATATTTAATCGACCTCGTGGTGGTGGATACGGTATGGTTGAACCCTCTATCATTGGTGAACTTATTCATGGTATTGGCAATAAAGTGTCAGAAATTTATCGGGATACTTTTAATATTGACGAAAGAGAGACTCGCAAGGTTCTTCAAGAGTTGGTAACAATACTGGAACAGTATGAAATGCCCGAACTGGCACAAGCACTGAAAGAATAGTACAGATTTCAGGTAATTGAATATTTTTATCAAACCAGTGCGTCAAACTAAGACTGACTCCTTTTGGTTCAGTCTTTTTTTAAATGATTTATCTCCTATAATCATCATTAGATTAAAAATCAATTCGTTATAAATAGTTATACTTATAGAATCAGGGGTTTAAGATGTTTCAACAGCAACAAACACTCATTCAGGATTTACCAAAAATTCAAAACCTGTATGAAAAATACCAGCTTGATAGCAACAAATTTCAAGAACTGACAAAAAATAGTCAAAACTTTAAAGTCCGCATTCCTTTGATTGGTGCATTTAGTGCAGGAAAATCTTCATTAATTAATGCGTTACTGGCTCAAAAACTATTAGCGGTTGAAATAGACCCAGCCAGTAATTTGGCAACAGAAATCAGTTTTGCAGAAACAGATCAAATTTTAGGGTTTAAAGATAATCAGTTTGTTAAGGAATTATCCTTTGAACAATTAAAATCTCAAGATTTTGACGATTTGGGGGCAAATGGTCATGTTGAGGTCAAACTCAATAATCCACTACTCCAGTCTTTACCCCATTTATGTTTAGCAGACTTGCCAGGATTGGACTCTAAATCAGAGGCACATAGTCAGGCAATTCACCATTATCTCGGACGTAGTCTTGCCTACTGCATTATGGTGAGTTCTGAGGAGGGTACACTCAAGGAAAGTATTAAAAATTTTCTTGCAGAATTAGCCCTACATCAAGCGCCTGTACTGGTCATTGTTTCTAAAAGTGACAAACGTTCTGCCGAAGATATAGAAGCAATTAAACAGCAGGTCAAACAGCAGGTGCAAGCAATCCTACCACCCGATAATTACCTGAATGTGGTCGCTGCGTCTCGTAAACAGTTTGATACGGTTATCGCTGCTTTACAGGAATTGGAACAACGTAGTGAACAACGTTTTAAAGAAACGGTGGTCAAGCAATCCATAGATACGATTGCGACTTTGCAACAACATATTGAAGTTTTAAATAATCAGGACAACCTTGATCTCGAAAGTTTGAAGTTAAAACAAACTGAAATGCAGGAGGAAATGCAGCACTTTCAGCAAAAATTAAAGCAAGAGCATCAACAGATTAACAGCCGTTTTAATGATGTGTTATCACAGATTACTCAACATATTCGTAGTCGTTTAACAGGTGAAACTGATAGTTTCGCTAATAGTGTGCTTCATCAAGGTAGCGACATTCAACAACAGATTACCTACTCTGTGCGTATTGGCATGACCGAGGGTATGGAGCGTTACTTTAAACCGCTGGTGGAAAAATATTTACATCGTATTGAATCAGAATTACCTGAACAACTTAAAATCAATCAAAATTTTAATTTTGAAGCTTCTGACAATGATGGATTGAATACAACAATCTTGACTGGTGCAGCAACTCTACTTCCTATCGTACTAAGAAGCTTCCCTTATGCTGCGGTGATTATTCCAATTATTACCACAATTTTAGGAAAATTTATTTCTGATAGCCAGAAAGAACAGCAACGGGCTGAACAACGTGAGCAAGCTCGCTCTTATGTGCAAGCAACCCTCATTCCACAAGTTATGGCACAAGTAGAATTAAATTTGCGTCAAATTTTAACGGCACAGTTACAACAGGTTAAACAAAATGTGCAGCAGCAAATTGATGAAAAATATCAACAGGCTCAACTTGCCTTAGCTCAATTGGCGCAACAACTACAACAAGGTGAAGCTGAACAGGAACAACAACGTGCTATCTATCAACAGGACCTCACAACGCTGAATCAGGTTCTTCAAGCACTGAATGCTTAATTTTTAACGAGCAGATCTTATTTATATTTTTGCAGTATAAATAAGATCTGTCAGACAACCTATTATAAAACCAATAGACTGGACT
This sequence comes from Acinetobacter sp. 5862, assembly GCF_024494585.1. Lineage (NCBI taxonomy): Bacteria > Pseudomonadati > Pseudomonadota > Gammaproteobacteria > Moraxellales > Moraxellaceae > Acinetobacter > Acinetobacter sp. 5862. Next base: position 3,075 of record NZ_JANHGP010000077.1, on the reverse strand, counting down.
TTAAAATGTCAAATATACCTACCGATGTTCAAAACAGATACCAACAGCTTAAGCAATACTTTAAACAGAATATTACCCAATTTAAAACCCATTTACCTCTGGATCAGGCAAATCAATTGGGGCTGGATTTTCAGCATGAGTTAGACCATTTCTATAAACTCTGTGTATCACCTCAGCTCAACAATCGTTTTATTATTGGTATTGGTGGCGCATTTAGTGCAGGCAAATCCAGTTTTCTCAACGGGCTATTGGGACAAAAATTACTGAGTGTGGAAATTGATCCAACAACCTCTATTCCAACTTATTTGGTACAAGGCACAGACAATCGGATTACTGCAATTCTAAAGTCAGGAGAAAACCAAACCCTCTCAACCGAGCAATTTAAAAATTTAACCCATCATGCTGAGCAGGATGATAGGGCTTTAATCGAAAGTATTGATTTAATTATTGTAGAGCAAGCTCATTTTCCTTGGCAAAATTTATCTTTCCTCGATACGCCAGGCTATAGTAATACTGAAAGCTCTGAGCAAGGAAATTGTGATGCCCACATCGCCAAAGTTCAACTCAATGATGCACAACGGATTATTTGGCTGATTTCTGCGGATCAAGGTGTCATTTCTGAAAGTGACCTACAATTTCTAAAAACACTAAAAGCCGATATTCCCAAACTGATTATTATTAGCCGTGCTGATAAAAAGACTGAAATTGATTTAGAACTGATTCAATCTGTGACGGCTCAAACATTGGGTCAACACTGTATTCAAGTGGAAGCCGTACTCACCTATTCTGCTCGACAGTCTCAAGGCTTTGATCGTTCTCTTTTAAATCAATATTTAGAAGAGTGGAATGCTCAGCCACAGATTTTATCGGTAGTGGATAATTTTGTTGAATATTTTGCAGAAATTAAAACCCATCTTTCTGAACTGCATCATCAGGTGGATTTGGATAGTTTCCAGAAAAATTTATTTGAACAAATTTATCAATTAGCGCAACTGGCAAATGTCGATATTGAAACACAATGGCAACATTATTTAGCGCAACAGTTTGCGATTGAACAGCAACGTCAAGAAGCACTTGCCAAATATCAGGCCGAACTTGAACGAGAAGCCCAAGCAATTGCTGATGAACAGGAACGTCAACGCCAAGCCCTTGAAATGCAAAAAGCACAGGATTTATTGGCACGAGCTGAACAAATTAGAAACCAAGCTCAAGCTGTACAACCTACTCGTCGTTCATTGGAAAGTATTTTAGAAAGTTATGAAGATGAAATTAGTCGCCCAAGCGCAGGCAGCTATTTGATTGATGATATTTACGGTGTGCGTAAAAAAGTTGATAAGGCCATCAAAGCTTATGCTTTTGAGGGTGATGGTGAGTACGGTAAGTATAATGATGATCCACTGGTGCTAATGGATACTACCACCATTTTTAAAAATGCTGAAAATGGTTTATTCCTCACCCATAGTGAACTGTATTGTAAAGACATGCTTGGAAAGCGTTTTGTGACTCGGCTCAATCAAATCCGTAGCATTCGTTTTGATCGGGATGAGTCTAAGCTCTATGTGAATGGTGATGAACGTCTTTATGTTCCTCAAGATAATCTTAAAAAACCAATGATGGCTTTGGCTAAGGCGGTTAAGGAGTATTTGGATCAGTAGAGTTTTGGCTTGGCTTCTGGCTTCGACAAGCTCAGCCACCACATCGGGTCGGTGAGCTTGTCGAACCGATCAACTTACACATATCCTACTTCATGTTCAATTGCCTGACACACAAGATCATTTAGGCTTTTTCCTTGTGCAGTTGCAACCATATGTTTTTTCTATAAAAAATTAAGAATAGAAAATCTATTAGGTAAATGTTAGTCTTATTATTAACTGATCAAGATTATACTGAATTCTGTAATGAAGAGTAATAACCCACCCAAAAGACACCACTATGTCCAAGAATCATATCAGAAATGGTTTAGATCAGATAATGACGAGCTGTTTGTTTTAGATAAACAGTATAAAACTATAAGAAAAAAAGCACCATCCCAAATCTGTTATATAGATGACTTACATACTATCTCTTTAAATAATGAAAAAATACATGATATCGAGATTTTCTATAGAGATATTGAAAGTCAAATTGTTGAATTTTTTAAATTTATTGAAAGAGAAGTTGCAACTAATGTAGATGTTTTTCTAGAAACTCTAAAATTAGAAGATTTTAACAAAATGCTGAGAGTATTCATCGCTTTCATGTTCTGGAGGAATCCAAGCCAAAAAAATCTTGCTAAAGAATATGCTGAAAAACTACTAGACTTATATGACGCATCTCATGATGAAGTTAAGAAGATTTTATTTTGGGATAGAAATTTAATAAAGTTTCTGCATCGAAAGAGAGAAAAGGAAAATTATATAAAAATAATTCAATATGTAATACTTCCATTAGTTACCTTTAAAATATTTGATGAAAGAAGAATAGTACTTTATTATGGGAAAAAATTCGGAGAATTTATTTCATGTGACAATCCTGTTGTTAATTTCGGAAGTATAAATGAGTTACTAAATTTTGAAAAATTTGTATTTCCTTTAAATAACAAAATAATTCTATCAGATAATAATGAATTTATTAAAACTTACAATGTTAATGAAATTAATATTTTTATTGCAAAGAACTCAAAAAAATACATTTTTGGGTCTTCTAGGGAACTATTAACTAAAATTCAGAATCAATTATAAACAAGCAAAGCCAACTTTGCTTGTTCCCATAATGCAAAAAACTAAACCACTACCGCACACTACGCACTGCTCGGGCAAAATTTTTATGATCTGTAGAAGAGTTATAAGATATCCTATATGAAGTACTATCAAACGTTATCACATATAATTGCCAAATATTACCTTTCCAATACTCATACACATCACTAGACCAAAAACAACCCCATACATTATCTTTAGGTTGTAATAACACGCCTTGCGGACAACTATAACCCGCCGTTTTCATATTACTAAACCTCGGCGAATTCAAACATGAGGTGCGACAGTTTCAAAAGCCATATGATAATCAACAAGCTGAGCAAATTTCTCTAATGGT
>NZ_JANHGP010000010.1:0-6919 GCF_024494585.1 Acinetobacter sp. 5862 | reverse complement strand
ATTGATGACTTTATTCTCGATAAAAATCATCTCCTACCACAGAGAATCTATAAATAATAGTGCGTAAGTCCTATATTAATAGAATGATTCGCTTATTTATTATCTAAGTTCGACTTAAATACTCAGTGAACGCATTTCTGAAGATTATATTTAATGTCGAACTTAGGTTAATGGTTTTATCTATTAAATCCCACTGTTTAGAATACGGATTTTCACATCAGCAACATGGTCTTTGGTTGCTTCAAAATGCTGCTGCATATGTGCAGTTTGCATATGTGCTTCGAGATGAGCAGTACTTTGCCATTTTTCTAACATCACAATGCTATTTTCATCTTGTGTCTGCATAGCAATCGCTGGTAGGTGATCAATCAATGGGGCATAGCCATGACAACCATCCTCTGCCAGTACAGTTGGAATGATTTTTTGGAAAGCATCTAAAACTGCTTGGCGATGTTCTGCACCTGCATGTGTCTGAATTTCTGCAATAATCGTCAACATAGGATTTCTCTCTTAATGGGCAGTCGCAAAAAGCTGATCTAAATGGGCTTTGTACGCTTCGATGTAGCTTGGTACATCGGGCATTTTGATTACATCATTCACGATAAATGTAGGTAATGATTCCATGCCCAAGAATTGATTGGCTTTATGGAAAGCTAAATACACACCATCAACGCCAACGCCGTGAAAGAATTGATCTGGATCAGTGAACGCTTCAATTGGTGCATTCCACGTCAACGACAACATGTATTTTTTATCTTGGAGCAAGCCACCTGAACCATATTTTTTCGATGCATCAGAACGGCTACGTCCATCACTGGCATAGAGTGAACCATGACCAATCGTAAAAATATCATCAATATATTTTTTCATTGTCCATGGCGCGCCCATCCACCAGCCTGGCATTTGATAGATCACTACATCTGCCCATAAATATTTTTCAATTTCGGCTTGGATGTCATAGTCACTGTCGGTACGTGTCATTTGTACTGTATGACCTAAAGCTTTTAGATGTGATTCGGAAAAGTCAGTCAGGGTGTCATTCAATTCACCATTCGAGTGAGCGAATTGTTTAGCACCATTAATAATTAAAATATTGCTCATAAAATTAAACTCAAAAATAGATTTCTAAAACTTGGATATATTTTAGAGAATCTATTCATGAGTAAAAATGTATAAATAAGCAAAATACTATTGACTAATAATCAATAATTATGGGTTCTGTTTTCGTGTTTTATAAGCTTTACGGATCAACCAAATTGCAATAATCACTATATAAAACGCCCAAAATTGGATCAACCAGATGAGCGTTTCTTTAAAATAGGATAGTCCAATTTTGAATGCTTCGGCTATTCGGGTGAGTAATGGATCGCTGTCTAGTGATGCAATACGATGAATATTGAGGTCATGACTCTTACGCACTTTTGGCTGTTGGAAAAATTCTAAACGAATGGTGCTATACGCTAGGCGATCTTTCACTTCTAAATCAGTGAGCTGTTGTAATTGATTATTTACTGCATTAGATGCGCTATTACTTTGGTTCGCTGTATTGAGTTTCTCTTCTAACAGTTTTAACTCGTAACGTTTTGCTTCATAGCTTTGTGTATTAAAGTTCAACATTAAAGGCAGTAAATGATTTAGAAATGTTGTCACCTGATCATTTGGAATACGTACCGTCAGTTGTACCGTCGGCGTGATTTTTTCATAAACATCCACGGTTCCATCAATACGATCATGTTGAGAACGGTCACTCACTTGATAGTCAATTTGCTTATTCTCAATATAGCCATTGTATTGCAATAACTGTTGCTCAAGCGTAGATGTGGTTTTTAATACATCGTTCACTTCAAATTTTAATTCAGCACTTTTAATTAATTGCCGATTTTGTTCGAGAGCACTTTGTTGTGTGCTTACTAACTGTTCGGGGTTTTTTGCTGCATTTGCTCGAATTGTTTCACTATTGGGCGCCGCACTTTCTGTCGCTACAGATACATCGCTTGCAGCACCTTCTTCTTTTTTCGAACAGCCGACAATCGTACTACTGACGACTAAAATAATTGCTAATTTTTTTGCTAAATCTGACATTGGTGATGCCTAATCCGTGGTGATATTCATGTTATAAAATTTGTTTTTTTATTGACTTGTGATGATGTTCAAATGATTGATCAATACAACAAATCTCTCATAAGTCACATACATTTTGTTGCTTTGAAATCCAGTTTTGCATAGTAGCATAAATGCATGTGGTAAATAGGAAAGGTACAAAATGTATAAAATTTGGATGGTTTTAGGGTGTAGCTTATTTTTAGCCGCATGTAATCAGCCGATTGCACAGTCACAGCAAGAAGCAGCGGTACAAAAAAGTACAGCAATACATGCGGTTTTACTCGATCAACCAAATTTATTTCATGATGAAACTAATCTCAAAATTGACCAGCAGTTTAATCGTGCTGAAAACCCAACAGATGCGGAAATCACTGTTGAACAAGCGCAATTAGATGATTCTGTTGTAGCTATTCGTACCGAATATGAGTTAAAGCGTGATCAAGAAGTCTGGAAGATTGTAAATAAAAAACAAAGCTATCAGTGTGCGAGAGGGGACAATACCAATAAATTCCAGTTTGAATTGTGTTCCTGAATCTCATTGATAAATTGACGATGAGTAAAAACCAAACAAAAATGTGGATAACTTTTTGGTTATTCACATATCCACACAATTCATTTTATTGCTTAAATTGCAGGCATTTTTAAAAAGTGCTAAAGTTGCGCTTGTAAATTTTTACGATAGGTAAAATATTTACGAATCTCACGCAATTTATACACCTTGTGAATACGGTGTTTTCACATTTTTACATGCGCTCTCACTGCATGGAAATCAAAATTTAATTTAAATCAGAACCATAAAATGACGTAGTGCGGAATCTATTTTCTTTTTTTCAAGGAAATGGATGCACGCGAATTGGTTATTTTTGTGAATAGAACATGATGACGAACAATCAAAGCATGACGTTAAACCGTATAACGCTCATGTTTCCATTAGCTTTAGTGCTATTCGAATTTTCAGTCTATATTGGTAATGACTTAATTCAGCCAGCAATGTTGGCAATTACAGAACAATTCGGTGTTAGTGCAACATGGGCACCATCTTCCATGTCTTTTTATTTATTGGGTGGAGCAAGTGTTGCTTGGTTGCTTGGACCTCTGTCAGACCGTCTTGGACGTAAGAAAGTATTATTGGCAGGCGTGGCTTTCTTTACCATCTGTTGTTTGCTGATCTTATTGACGCAGAATATCCAACAATTCCTGACTTTACGTTTCTTACAGGGAATTGGCCTTACGGTCATTTCGGCAGTGGGTTATGCTGCAATTCAGGAAACATTTGAGGAACGTGATGCCATTAAAGTGATGGCATTAATGGCCAATATTTCCTTGCTTGCGCCATTACTTGGGCCTGTTCTGGGTGCATTTCTGATTGATTATGTCTCTTGGCATTGGGGTTTTGTTGCGATTGCAATCATTTCATTCCTGAGTTGGTTTGGTCTAAATAAATTTATGCCAGCAACCCCAGAGCGTCGAGCGAGACAACCTTTTATTTATATTTTTGATGATTTTAAAAAAGTATTCACCAATCGCCGTTTCTTAGGGTTAAGCATTGCTTTACCTTTGGTTGGGATGCCATTAATGCTGTGGATTGCGCTGTCACCCATCATCTTGGTCGATGAGTTAAAGCTCAGTAGTGTGCAATATGGTTTAGCGCAATTTCCTGTATTTTTTGGCTTAATTGCAGGGAATATTATCCTGATCAAAATCATTGATCGCTTTCCATTAGGCAAAACCATTTTGATGGGCTTACCGATTATGTTGATTGGAACGCTGTTTTTAATTTTAGGCGTGATTTGGCAAACTTATCTAGTGCCGTGTTTATTGATCGGTATGACCTTAATAAGCTTAGGAGAGAGGATTAGTTTTTCAGTTTTATATCGTTTTGCATTAATGTCTTCAGAAGTATCCAAAGGGACAGTCGCTGCGGCTGTTTCAATGCTATTGATGATGAGTTTCTTTGTGATTATAGAATTGGTGCGTGTACTTTATACGCATTTCCATATTTGGGCTTTTGCTTTAACGAGTGTCAGTTTGATCGGTTTTTGGTTTATGCAACCAAGAGCTGTGCTCAAACAAGTGATGCAAGAACGTAAAGCCGAGGGAATCAATTAGTGAATAATATGCTGAACCAGTGGCGTAGTCGTTTGTAGCTGCATAAAATATCTACGAAACTGTGGATATCTTTTTAGATACCCACAGTGCCTAAAATACTTTTTACTTAATCACACCACAGGCAACCCGATCTCCGCCACCGCCCAAAGGCTTAGGTGAATCTGAATAATTATCGCCACCTGCGTGAATCATGATTGCCCGACCCTGAATATCGGTAAGTTTCAGGCGTGGGGCAAGCACAGGCGTTGTTGCAAAACCCTTGTCATTCACGGTTAGGGCAGGCAGGTCACCTAAATGTCCATCCAGTGGCGTACCGTGATGGGCAACTTTCTCTGGGTTAAGATGCCCGCCCGCAGCGAGGGCGGCTCCCATTTTGCCATCCTTTAATGCTGCTTCACATGAGCCGTTTTCATGGATATGAAAACCATGTTCACCTGGGGAAAGTTTTCCAAGCGCAGGGGTAATTAATAAACCTTTTGCTGTTTGTTTGAATGTTACTGTTCCAATGGATGCACCTACACCTTTGGCATCGACTTGGTAAACTTGTATGAGTTGTTTCTGATCTGTTGTCGTTGGCTGTGTTTGAATTTTGGATGCATTGCTGTCTAAGTTAATAGACGAACATGCACTCATTATCAAAACTAAACTTGTCAGAACACAAGACTTTTGTACCGTTGAAATCATTGCAAATTATCCTTATCTATCAGCTTTATTTGTTTGATTCAAATAAAGTATGGGATAACTCGCAAGTTGTCAGTAAGATTAAATGGTAAATCGTGTAAATAGATTACGACTTTGTTTCAGGTGGCGCTTCAATGGCAGCGATTGGCTCCTGAACATTCTCATGCAGCCATTCACGCCAGATTGCCAATAAAATAGCTAAGATGACTGGACCAATAAATAAGCCCACTAAACCAAAACTTGCGATTCCTCCTAGCACACCAAACATAATTAAAATGAATGGAATTTGAGTTGCGCCTGAGATAACTAAAGGTCGAATCACATTATCTGAACTACTTACAATCAAGACACCCCATGTAATCACACCAATTGCTTCAACAGTTTGGCCTTGAGCAAATAGCCATAAACCAACCCCTAAATAGGAGATGGGAGTTCCAAATGGAATTAAGGCCAAAATAAAGGTTACCATGGTGAGTAGCATTGGGTTAGGCACACCTGCTACAAAGTAACTGAGACCTGCTAAAATGGCTTGTGCCACAGCAGTTAATCCCACGCCATACACTACAGCGCGTGTTGTTTCTGAAATGGTGTCTAGATAATGATGTACGCGAGGACCAATGATCTTTTCTAAGGCACGACTCACCTGAGATAAAATCATTTGCCCATCACGATAGAAAAAGAACAACGTCATGATGGCAAATGTCAGTTTAACTAAATTCCGACTAATCTCGCTCAGTACAAAACGGCCATAGCTCAAATGACCTTGTATCCATTCGGCAACATTCTTTGCAATACTATTCGGATCGGCACTTAATTCATTGACTGTACGACTGATATCCTTACCCACAATCGGAAGTGTTTTTATAAACTCGGGGACTTGAATATGACCTGAAAATAATTGTTTTTGTAAATTAAAATATAAATTTCGGCCTTCGAGTTGCAGCATGAAAATGGCACAAACAAAGGGAACCCCAATCACTAAAATGACCAACGTAATCATGATCGTTGCATTTAGCGTTGGTCGATTTTCACCAAAAAAGCGACGTTGTACCCATAAATAAACAGGCCATGTCATATAAGCAATAATCGCTGCCCAAAGAACAGGAACGATAAAGTATTTGAGAATGCTGAATCCCAAATACATTAAGACAAAGAACAGTCCAAACAATAAAACACGTTGTAATGTGGGAGCGTATTGTTGCACAAGCTTCCGTCTCTAGGGCTAAAAGTTGAATAAAATCATATTAACTGAAAAATGCGTCCAGTAAAATTTTCATTCAGTAATTTCACGTTGAAATCTCTAAATGGAATCAGGGGCTAAACCGCTGGCATGTTTCAGCCAGCCGATTATTTTCAATGGAGTGGCCCGTGATCGGCAATATGTATATCTCAGCATTTACGAAAGTTTTAAGACTGCAATACAGCAACTTACCATAGCAACATTTGCTATCGACTTTAATACAGGAGTTGGCAAAGAGTTACAAAGCGTATTGTTATATTGAATTCATCACACATCCATAAAGTGAATTTAAGGAGCAGTTCGATGACACATTCAAATAATCAGGACAATACCTCTCCAAAAACAGGTCAGGACCATCATTCACAACCGAATAACAGCAATGGTACACAAGCCGAAAGCGCAGTGGCTACCCTCTTGAACGGTGATAAACTCAGTTATCAGCAAGTGGAAGGCCTGACGGACAGTGATCAATTACAGCAGGCTATAGAAAGGGAAGATATTCCTAAAAATCCTGAAAATGCACTACAGGAGCAAGGTGCGGAACGTGAACAGGCAATCCAGTCAAATGATGGCAGTCACGGTAACGAGACCATCCGTAAAGCTATGGAAAACCTCGATAGTGATGAAATGAGACATAACCTGAAAGATGAGGGTGATGACACAGACCAACCTAGCCCAAATCCCGCACCTTTCATTGAACCTAAATAAACTAGGACTTACGCATTGACAGATTCAAAAAAGTATTAAAATGCTTTATAAAGTATCTGTGATCAGACGAATTAAACA
>NZ_JANHGP010000045.1:0-6945 GCF_024494585.1 Acinetobacter sp. 5862 | reverse complement strand
ATTTTGTGTGTAGGCTTCTTCATTTGAAAATTATATCGCTGAAAAAGCCTTTACAGATAGGTTTGTGCAACAAAGCCCTTTGACTATAACATCACGCATTTCTACTGGAACTTTAATATCGAAGTTTTTAGGCTTTGGAATCACAACTTCTGGAGTGGGTGGGACATATTGTGCCTCGCTTTCACCGCTTCCACAGCCTACTAGAAAAGCTGGACTAAGCAAAAAAATACTGCTTACGCCTAAACTGATGTATTGGTTTAATCTTTGTTTTGATCTCAAAGAAGGCATTCCAGCTCTCCAAAATTTAGCATCCATGAAATTTATTATTACCGCATGGTTTTTATTCTATGCGAATACTTAGATGATTCAATAGTATTTCTTGACCAGTGGTAAAATTGAATTTATATAAAACAATTTGACAGAACTTTTACACTGTTTTTAATGTTATAGCGACCAGTTAAGTGAAAAATAAGTTGTTAAATTTAGATTTTTGTTTTTAGAAATTTTTATATTTTTACTAACTTTAGCTAGATACAAAATCAATTCCTCAAGTTGTAACTTAGAAATGCTATATAACTTATAGGGTTATGGATTGTGGAAATGGCGTCAAACTGCCATACTACAACCACTATTTATAGTTTGAGGTAGAGCACGTGATTTCTGTTGGCATCGTCGGTGGAACTGGATATACAGGCGTCGAATTATTACGTCTTTTATTAAGGCATCCACAAGCCCAAGTACGTGTTTTAACATCTCGAACTGAAGCAGGAAAACGTGTTGCAGATATGTTTCCAAGCTTAAGAGGGCATACAGATTTAGCGTTCTCCGATCTTGACCTAGATGCATTAAAGCAGTGTGATGTTGTTTTTTTTGCAACGCCACATGGAGTTGCAATGCAACATGCGGAAGAGTTGATAGCTTCTAATGTTAAAGTAATTGATCTTGCTGCAGATTTTCGATTGCAAAATCTATCTGAATTTGAAAAATGGTACGGCATGCAACATAGCTGTCCAGATGTATTAGTCGATTCAGTGTATGGTTTAACTGAACTAAATCGTGAAAAAATTAGAACAGCTCAAGTGATTGGTAATCCTGGTTGCTACCCAACAACAGTACAGTTGGGTTTAGCTCCTTTACTAAAAGCTTCAGAAAAATTGATCAATCCGCAAAGTATTATCATCGATGCAAAGTCTGGTGTATCGGGCGCAGGTCGCAAAGCTAGTTTAGGCATGATTTATAGTGAAAATGCTGATAATTTTAAAGCTTATGGTGTCGCTGGACATCGTCATCATCCAGAAATTGTTGAAGCTTTAGAAAACATTTCGGGTGAAAAGGGACAATTTAATCATCTTATTTTTGTTCCCCATCTTGTACCGATGATTCGTGGTATGTTGAGTACAATTTATGTCGATTTAACTGAGCAAGCTCAGAATATAGATCTACAAGCATTGTATGAGCGTTTCTATGAAAATGAACGTTTTGTTGATGTAATGCCAGCAAATAGTTCGCCTGAAACACGTAGTGTGCGCGGTGCAAATGAGCTACGTATTGCTTTATATCAACCTCAACCAAATAAATTGATCGTATTAGTTGCGCAAGACAATTTAGTGAAAGGTGCAGCAGGTCAGGCGATTCAAAATATGAATTTAATGTTCAATTTTGATGAAGCTGCTGGTTTAGAAGGTATTGGTTTATTACCATAAAAAACGCTTTTTTACTTCACACACATTTAAATTTGGATTTAAATGTGTGCTTTGATGTAAATCATAACGATAGAGATGATGATGGAAAACGCTGAACCGACTACTTCACCAGAAAGTTCCGTTAAAAAAAATAAATTCCTCAAGACGAATTTGCCCTTAGTGATTGCTGCTACATTACTGATTGGTAGTAGTTTTATGTTGGGATATACTGTTGGGCATCGTCAAGGTTTGACTGTTGTTGGTTATGATGCAGATGCTCAACAACTTGTTGATGTTGTACAAAAGCAAAAAACCACTTTGGATTCTGTTAGTAAGAGTTTAAATGCTGCTGTTCAAGAACGTGATATGGCGGTTAGTAATGCCGATGAGTTATTTAAAGGTATTAATCAAGCTAATGCTGATAAAACTCAGTTTGAAAGTATGAACGCCATTTATCGTGAAATTTTAAGACAACGTGGTGGTGTTAGTTTAACTGTACAAAATTTAGCGATTAAATCTTTACCCGAAAATGCTTTTGAATATCAACTGGACTTGGTTCAAGTAAGCCCAAATAAACGTCGAGCTGTTGGTAGTGTTGAGTTAAGATTAATTAAAGATACTGAAGTTTTGGTTGTGCCATTAGAAGATGCCAATTTTAATTTCGATGATTTTGAACGGTTGACTGGGCGCTGGACCATGCCTAAAGGTTTCACACCTCAGTTTATTGAAGTTCGCTTATCTAGTTCACCTACACCAGTGATTAAACGCTTTAGTTGGCAACGTGGTCAACCTGTTGATGTGAGTTCTGCTTTTGTATCAGAAATTCCTCAAGCTGAAGCAAATGCCCAATAAAATTTAGTAAGAACTGGATATGCGAAGATATAAACGTCAAATGAATTTAAGTGAAGTTAAAAATGCCTTTCATCAATCTGGATATGTCGATTGGCACTTAAATCCACGTTTAAGTGACTCGCAAGAGGATCATGATGGCGAAGTCATTGTTCAGACAGCACCACCTGAATTAAAAAAACCGCCACTATACGCTGTTGTTTTACTGAATGATGATTACACACCGATGGATTTTGTTATTGAGGTACTACAAAGTTATTTTGGAATGAATCTTGATCAAGCAAGTCAGGTGATGTTGACAGTTCATTATGAAGGCAAAGGAACAGCAGGTATTTATCCACGTGATATTGCAGAAACAAAAGCGAATCAAGTGAATAACTTTGCACGATCTCAAGGCCATCCATTATTGTGTCAGATCGAACCTGAGCAGCGTTAAAAAAGCAATACACTTGTGTCATATATGGCTCATAAGCTAAGAGTGAAAGCGTAAAAAAGCTGCTGAATATCACTTTGAGTAACCATATCTTGCGAATGGGTCTTTAGAAAACAAGGCTATCTTTCGATATGTGATTTAATCGGTAAATTAAGACATATATTAGACCTCTTTCATAAATCATTTTTTGCTCAGTTCCGAGTTGTAGATTCCAGCGATTAAATTGAATCTCAAACCAAGCCTTTTACCTCTATTTCGATAACGCTCAGCAAGGATTTTGAAGGTTTTCAGGCTGCCAAATACATGCTCAATTCCGATTCTTCTTTTATTGATTTGCTGATTATAGATTTTTAGTTCAGGATCCAATTTACAGTGTCTTTTGGCTTTTAATGGCAACAGGCTATTCGGATACAACACATAAATCCCCTGATAGCCTTTATCTGCAAGAATAAAAGCCCCAAAAGGAATCTGGTTTAAATTGCGTTTGAACAACTCGAAATCATGCACTGCAACGCGACTGGTACATAAACTCAGAATTTGCTGAGTTTTGTAGTGAATCATGGCCTGTACTTTAAAGGTATGGGTCTTTTTCTTGCCGCTATAGCTTTTCTTCTGTTTTTTTAGGCCTTTGGATTGGAATTTCCGTGGCATCCACGATCACAACATGCCAGTCGATGCCTTCGCCCTCGGGTAAATCTTTGGGTAAATTAAACAGATTAGACCGAATCAGGCAGTCTTCAACATGACGGACAATTCTTGAGGCTGTGGGCTCTGAAACCCCGTAACTCGTCGCAACGTGAAATAAGGTTCGGTATTCCCGCCAATAGCTCAGACACAGCAGAACCTGATCCTCCAGGCTTAACTTGGGCGGTCTGCCTTTGGCAGAGACATGCTTCTGCAATTGCTCAACCATCAAATAGAAAGTTGACCATGAGATGCCTGTGTATCGCTTGAACTGAGGATCAGAAAGCTTGTTTGAATCGATGTATTTCATCCGCAGATTATGCACGAATGCTAAGAAATCCGGAGTGCAAATATTAACCAAAAAGAAGATCGTTTTTTGATTTATGAAAGAGATCTAATGATAAGGAAATAAAAAAGCACAAAAATAAATTAAAACCTACTGAAGCTAAAAATCAACCTGATCGTAAGCATGCAACTAGAGAGCTTAAAAAATACTATATAGATTTCCTAGTGATCATTTCTCTGCCTATGGAATATTTATGTTGGGTAAGAAAGTTGAAGACTTAAAAGCGAGAGATATTCCTAAAGTTTTAATAAATGTACTATTAATTGAATTAACTCCTGAAGAGATAGAGAAGTTTCACAACATTAGAAATATAAGAAATAATATTGCACATGGACAGCCTGTTAACCTTAATATTAAATTAGTCGCAGAATACAATGAAGTATTGATGGGGGTTGCAAAAAAAAGTAAATAATCATATATGTGAGTTTTTTAAAATTTATGAAAATAACTTTTTTAATTAAAATATTATTTTCATAAGAAAAATCGTATAAAGAATATTCGGTTTTTCTTATTTTTCAATCACCAATAACCCAACATTTTCCACCAATCAACAAAAAAATGATGATATTGACGACACTCATTTTCAATATCCATCAAGAGTTGTGTAACCTAAATCAAAGATCGAAATGACTTATCAAATGCCTGAGCAACATGATACATTTTAACCTGATTTATATAACGATAAATATGGTATGGCTCAATTTTCATGGCAACAGCTAAGACGGTTTGTTTATAACAATCTGCATGATGATGACTATAAAAGTAAAGTAAGTACCTGTGTCAACTATGTACTGATTTCCCTGATTATTGCCAACGTTGCAGCGGTGCTACTGGAGTCAGTAAATGACTTGTATAAGCTCTATCAGTCTTATTTCGATATTTTTGAAAATCTCTCAATTCTTATTTTTAGTGGAGAGTATTTATTAAGGCTGTGGAGCATCGTTGAGAAAAATCCACAGGAATCAGCATGGAAACAACGGTTTCGCTGGATGAAAAGTGGCGGGGCGATTATTGACCTAATGGCGATTTTACCCGCATATCTGAATTTCTTTGTTCATATCGATTTGCGTTTTTTACGAGTTCTACGTTTATTCCGCTTACTCAAACTGACCCGATATTTTGTTTCATTACAGATATTATTAAGGGTAATTCAACGAGAAAAAGGTTCTTTCCAAGCAGTTATTTTCATTTTGGTCATTATGATTGTGATGACGGCATCCGCAATTTATGTGGTGGAAAATAAAGCTCAGCCTGAAGCATTTAGCTCAATTCCAAAAGCAATGTGGTGGGCGGTTGTTACATTGACAACAGTGGGTTATGGTGATGTAACACCTGTAACCAATTTGGGTCGAATACTAGGTGCGTTTATTACTATTCTAGGTGTTGGTATTGCAGCTTTGCCTGCAGGTATTTTGGCTTCAGGTCTTGCAAATGAATTAAACCAGCGCAATCAAAGACTGGAACAGGAGTTTCGTGAAGCCTTGCAAGCCGATGAGCTGGACTTGTTGCATGACCAAGTTGAAATTGAACGAATTCGGAAAAAAGTGGGTTTGCCAAAAGAGCAGACCCATGAAATTATCATCCAGTTGGTTAGGGAGAAGCTGCTTGAAGATCAGCAACAGGAAAAAAAGAAATATCATTACTGTCCGCATTGTGGTGAAAAATTATCCGAATAAACCTCAAGTATATTGTCAAGTTTAATGAAAAATAGAGTTGAGGATCAATTTTAAGAATCGAGTCATATTAAGACAAAATAATAAAATTAGAGGAGATTATATGAGTCAAAAACTGATGTTGTGTTGTGGGGCATTTATTCTTATATTGATTTTAATCATTTCAGGTATTCATCCATTTGACCGTGGTACATGGGTGATGGAGGTTTTGCCTGTCTTAATTATTGTTCCATTATTGATTTACACCTATAAAACATTTCCGCTCACCAATCTTTTGTATAGCTTAATTTTCTTGCACGCCATTGTTTTAATTGTCGGTGGGGCATATACCTATGCACGTGTACCTTTAGGTTTTGAGATCGCTCAATGGTTCAGTTTAGATCGAAATCCTTATGACAAGATTGGACATTTTATGCAAGGTTTTGTGCCTGCCATTGCTGCACGGGAAATTTTGATTCGACATCAGATTTTAGCCAAAGGGAAAATGCTCAGTTTTATTGTGATCTGTATTGTACTAGCCATTAGTGCGACTTATGAGTTGATTGAATGGGCAGCTGCGTTAGCGCTTGGACAAGGTGCGCAAGAGTTTCTTGGTACACAAGGATATGAATGGGATACCCAGTCTGATATGTTCTTTGCCTTAATTGGAGTAATAACTGCCTTGCTATTGCTGTTCAAATGGCATGACCGACAAATTGCAAAGCTGATGAATTGATCTTAATCAATGCATCAATCTGTCATTAAGAAACGACAGATTCATTTTTCTGTGAGTATTTTGCATACGACAGTGCAATGAGCAGAATTGCCAAACCACCCAGGCTTAAAACAAAACCCACCCAGATCGGTGCTAACCAACCCATATTATGGCTAAGTACCCATCCTCCAAGAAATGCGCCTAAGGCATTGGCTAAATTAAATGCGGAATGATTTAATGATGCCGCTAATGTTTGTGCATCGCCTGCGATGTCCATTAAATGTGTTTGTAATGCGCCACCTAATCCAATCACAGTGAAACCAATCAGAAACAAGGCTGTAATCGCAGTATAGATATTAGACATCATAAAACTTGCAAGTACAAAGGCGAGTGCAGAACTCACCAAAATTCCAATCATCGTTCTAAATAGGCTTTTATCTGCTAGCCAGCCTGAAACGAGACCTCCAATCACCATACCAACACCCCAAATGGCTAGCGCAATCGGGACGGTAATCCTCCCATAAATAACTGAATTTAAAAGTAGAGGTTAAGCAGCCATCAAAGGTGGTTTGCCTCCGTTAGCT
>NZ_JANHGP010000014.1:0-7065 GCF_024494585.1 Acinetobacter sp. 5862 | reverse complement strand
TGACAATTTTATATACTCCATAAACCCTTTAAATTAATTAGGTGGTTTATGTCGCACTTCAAGTTTTACTCTGCCCCTTGTCCAAACTCTTCATTTAGATTCAGCATTTTAAGATTACTCAGTACTTCCATACCAATAATCGGCTGATTTTTTAAAGCACCAGTACAAGGGGTGCATAGTGTAGGAATCGCATCTTTGCCTTGAGGGTACATTTTCACAATGACAGCACTGTATTGTTCAGTTTTAGAATTACGTCTGATCACAATATCAGATAGATAAGAACCACTCCGTTCATCTACCACTTTCCAAGTACCGATCAATGGATCAGTAGGCATGGCGATCGCTGAAAATGAACTACTTAAGCCTAGGAGAAAGGCGAAACTACGAAAGAAATGAGAATTCATAAAATATATTACGTCTAAAGAGAAATGTGTGAGCGGTGAAATTAATCAAAATATTATTATATTATTATTGTAATTAAATTGTAATATCAAATATTTAGGGAGCAATTTTAGCTCCCTCTATTTTAACCTATACGATACAAACGTTCTTTGGGAAAGACAGCGGTAAAGGTTGAGCCTTCGTTTTCTTTGGAGCTAATTTCTAAATGCGCACTATGTTGCATTAACACATGTTTGACAATTGCTAAGCCTAAACCTGTCCCCCCTGTCTGACGGCTACGTGCGCTGTCAACACGATAGAAGCGCTCAGTTAAACGGGGTAGATGTTTTGGATTAATGCCAATCCCATTATCTTGTACGGTAAAGTAAGCGTGATCGCCATCTTCATGCCAGCCAATCGTAATAATGCCGCCTTTCGGTGTGTATTTAATTGCATTGGTGATTAAATTACTAAACGCACTGGCAATTTCCATATCAGAGCCGATTAAATCACAATGACTGTCGATATCTAAATTTAAAGTATGACCATAATCGAGATTATAAGCACGCGCATCATCAAATAATTGATTCATCAAATTTGCCATATCAATAATTTGATTTTTAGCAACTTTTTTATTGTTTTCTAAATTGGATAAAAGCAATAAATCATTCACCAATGCATTCATGCGTTTGGTTTGTGATTGCATTTGAGTGAAAGCGCGTTTCCAGCGAGGAGTAATGTCATCTTGATCGATAAATGTTTCGATATAACCACTCAATACGGTGAGCGGTGTACGTAATTCATGAGAAATGTTGTCCACGAAGTCTTTACGCATTTGTTCAAGATTATGTACGCGAGTAGTGTCATATGCCACCAATAAGCGGCTTTCACCACCAAAACGAGTTAACTTGACTTGCACATAGCGGTCTTCGTCCATTTGAGCCTGTAAACGGATACCATCAGGTGCTTGATCGATATGATTAAAATATTCAATAAAGCTGGGTTGACGCAAAATAGCCAGTAAATTACGTCCGCGATCTAAAGGATTGATGCCTAATAACTTTTCGGCAGCAGGGTTCCACCATTCAATCTGATGTTGGTCATCAATCAAAACGACAGCTTCCGCCAATGCAACCAGAGATGATTGAGCACGATCAATCAAACCTACCATTTCGGCTTGAACGATACGTTCTTGTCGCTGCGCTCGATAGACATTAAATAATAATGCACCCCAAATACCGCTTAGATTTGGGGGAACATCATAGGGACGATTTGAGATCCACTCATTGACTAAATACAGTGAGCGGAGTTGGAGTATAAAAAAAACGACGAACGCGACAAAAATACAGCTCCAAAAGTATCCAACCCCGAATCCAATTAAGCTCGCAATCAATAAGAAAAAAAGTAGCAGTCTTAGATCTTGTTTTGCAAACGTCCATAAATTGCTGTGACGGAAACGTTGATGTTCACGTGCCAGTTCAGGGACGGGATAAGGTTCATACATAAAGGATTTTAACCTGCTGCTAAATCAGCTCTTGTAGAAAAACGATAGCCTGTGCCACGTACTGTTTGTACAAAACGATCTACGCCGAAAGGTTCTAAGACTTTGCGTAAACGTCGGATATGCACGTCAATAGTACGATCTTCGATATAGACATTACCGCCCCAAACTTGATCCAGTAATTGTGCACGTGTATACGCACGTTCAGGGTGCGTCATAAAGAAAGCCAATAAACGATATTCGGTTGGACCCATATCGAGAATACTGTTCCCAAAGCTCACACGCTGACTGACTGGATCAAGCATTAAGCCATTAGCATCAATGACTTTTTCGCCACTGAGTGCATTTGCACGACGCAATACAGCTTTGATACGAGAAACCAATTCACGTGTAGAGAATGGTTTGGTCATGTAATCATCTGCACCCGCATCTAGCCCTTGCACTTTATGGTCTTCTTCACCACGTGCTGTCAGCATGATGACAGGAATTTCAGCTAAGTTTTCATCACGTTTGAGACGACGGCATAGATCTACACCACTGACACCACCCGGTAGCATCCAATCCAGCAAAATAAGAGCAGGACGCTGATCGACGATAATCTGATGCGCTTGTTTTGCATCCTCAGCTTGTAAACATTGGAAGCCTGCCATATCCAAAGAGGTATGGATCATTTCGCGGATCGGTAGCTCATCATCGACAATTAAAATATAGTCATCTTTCACTGCGCAATACCCTTAAAATCTGTAACGGTGAACCGTTTTGTTGTTATGACAGGCTTATTACAAAGATTAATTATGACAATATCATTGCAAAAGAGTTAATAAAGTCGAATTTAGCAATAAATTGTGACAATTCTAAGGCAGAGTAGTGACCAAATGATGACAAATTGTTTGCAAATAAAACAAATGAATTCATTTGGTTAATACCATCGAAACCTTTTTATTTTGTTCGTCACAAAACTGTAAAAGGATTTTAATTTTTTTGTGAGGTGGTTTCAATAAATGATAAAAACACAGCACAACAAGCAGATAACACATCCTCTAAGGGCTGTTTAAAACCTTCGGAAACCCAACGAATAATAATATGCGTCACATATCCATTTAAACCTGTTGCCATTAATGAAACTTCTTCACCACTTTGTGGCACATTTGGCATGGTAATCATCATGAATGCTTGAATAATACGATCAAATTGGGTCAAGGTTTCCTGAATCGTGGCTTGATTATGCAGGTCTTGAACCAACATGGCATCGATATAAATAATTCGTGCCATACGAGGGTCATCTTTAATTGCACTTAATAATGCGGATAAACCTGCCGTGACCATATTCTTAGGTTCAGGTGCAGCCATGAGCACAGCTTGGGTTAAACAATTTTGCATTTTGCCAATCATTTTTAAGAATACCGTTTGGAAAAGCTCCTCACTTTTCTTAAATGATTCATAAAAATAACGCTCAGTCAGCTTCGCCTCATTACAGACATCTTTGACAGTGACCGAAAAAAAACCCTGTGTACCATAGGTCGCAATGCCTGCTTCAATCAATTTTTCGCGGCGAGCTTCTTTGCGTTCAGTTAAAGAGAGACCTTTAAACTGGCGCTCTTTCGCTTCGGTATTATTTTTCTTGCGTGTCGCTAGATCTTCAGTTGCCATGGAAAAACCGTTCCCTAAAAAGTCTTTAAATCGTATGTCTAAGATTTATTTGCATTTTAAACAGGTCTTGCGAATTTATAATAACTAAATTTCGTAAAACTTATTTCATCGTGTCTAAACATCTTACGTCATGAAATGTAAATAGACCTAATATGACAAGCAATATGTTGGTTATTGCCATTTGTCTTAAAGCTGTAGTGTACTATATTGACAACACGTATTGTCAAAATTATATTGGTTATAGCTTAAACTGCACATGATCAAGACAAATGTGTGCATATCATTCGAAATACAAAGGATAGGCAATGAAAAATTTTAAAAATAAAGTCGCAGCGATCACAGGTGCAGGTTCTGGGATTGGACAGCAATTGGCAATTTTATTGGCTAAACAAGGTTGCCATTTGTCATTGAGTGATATCAATGAGAAAGGATTAGCGCAAACTGTTGAGTTGGTAAAACAAAATCCAATCAAAGTAACGACCAAAGTTCTTGATGTTTCAAACCGTGCAGCGGTGAAGCAATGGGCGCAAGAAACTGTTCAAGATCATGGCTCAGTGAATATGATTTTTAATAACGCAGGTGTGGCACTTGGCTCAACTGTTGAAGGCGCAAGTTATGAAGATTTGGAATGGATTGTAGGCATTAACTTTTGGGGCGTGGTTTACGGCACCAAAGAATTTTTACCATTCATTAAGCAAACCAAAGATGGTCATATCATCAATATCTCAAGTATTTTTGGTTTAACTTCGCAACCAACACAATCTGCATACAATGCAACAAAATTTGCGGTACGTGGTTTTACTGAATCATTACGTCAAGAACTTGATATTGAAAAGAGTGGCGTAAGTTCTCTTTGTGTACACCCAGGTGGTATCCGTACCAATATCGCAAAAGCGGCGAAAATGAATGACAGTTTAAAGAGCTTGGGCATGGATCCAAACAAATCGATCAAGCAGTTTGATAAATTCTTACGTACACCACCAGAAGAAGCTGCACGTCAGATTTTAAATGCAGTGTTGAAAAATAAACGCCGTCTGTTAATTGGAACAGATGCTCGTATTGTGGATTCTTTCCAACGTCTATTCCCGACGGGTTATCAACGTATTGCTGCACTTGCAACGAAAATGATGTAAGTTGCAAGCATAAAAAAGCCATTCTTAGAGAATGGCTTTTTTATTTGAGGATCAAAGAAATTTTTAAATAAGGACTTTGATCTTAGTTTTCTTCCAAATGAACTGATAATAAGAGGCTTGTAATACACATAAGCACACAAAAGAAAGTGCATAAGCAGTCCAAATGCCCGTTAAGCCCCATAACGAACTAAACCAATAGGCACAAGGGACTTCAATTAGAATAATAGTGAGAATATTAATCATCATGGGAACATTGACGGTTCCACTAGCTCGCATCATTGAAGCAAAAATAGCACTCGCACCGAAGAATAAAATTGACCATAACACAATAAATAAGAGCTGCTGCCCAAGTTCAATGACGCTGTGATCGGTAATAAATAGAGCCATTAAATATTTGGAAAATAAGTAAGCCAAAGTGATCAAACTGCCTGTGAATATGACATTCATTCCCAAAGCGGTTCGTGTGACTTTGGCTAATAGTTCGGGTTTGCCTGCACCAATCGCTTGAGCGGCAAAAATAGAAGCCGCAATTGAAATAGAGAGGGCTGGAAATTGAATATAGTTGAGTACTTGGTTCACTGCACCATATGCTGCGGTCGCATGTGCACCATAATGATTAACCAAACCAATAATGACTAAGCCTGCCAATGAAGTTGTAACCATTTGGATGCCTGTTGGGATACCAAGCTTTAAGATTAGTTTGCTTAGGTTGCTATCGTGACGAATACTTTTCAATAGACGGGCATCTATTTTCAGTGGATGGTTCTTATAATTGAGATAGAAGCTCAGAAAAATAAGGACTGCGGCATATCCCATGATTGTTGCAACAGCAGGCGCGACAATGCCCAGAGCAGGGAATCCAAAATAGCCTTTGAGCAAAACAGGTGTTACCGCCAAACCAATCAAACTGGTTAGGCTCAATGCAATTAGAGGGGTAACACTATCACCGACACCGCGTAAAATCGAAGTATAAATAATATAGACAAACAATAATGGACTACCCACCAGCATCCATCGAACATAGGGCAGAGAGAGGTGCATGACTTTAGGATCTGTACCTAATAATTGCAAAATATGCTCGGCAAAGCTCCAACCTAAAACAGCAATAATGCTACCGCCAATCAACGTCATAAATAGGGTAGAGCCAATCACACTTCTGACTTTTTCAAGATTTTGCGCACCCCATGCCTGTCCAATCAGTACAGTCGTTCCCGCGGAGATCCCGATCACAAATGCCAATAAAAAGAAAAGAATTGGGAAGAATACAGACACCGCAGCAATCGCATCTACACCCATCATTTGACCGACAAAGATGGTATTAATCGTTCCCGACAAGTTCTGTAAAATGTTGGTAGCAATCAAGGGAACCAGAAAAACAAAAAATGTTTTCCAGAGATTGGGTTGCATGACCAAAGGTTGGCGTGGTGTCATTCTATTTCCTTCACGCTTCGCCCAGAAACGTTTCTATTTTTTCTTTTTCCACCATACCATCATCGGTCATATTGACGTCATGATTGTTCGGTTTATTTTTGTTGATCAACACTCTGCAAGGATTGCTCCTGCACGTTGTAAAGTCTGATCAGTTTTGGCAAAGCAGAATCGAATCAGGCGTAGTGACTCGGGCGCTTGTTGATAAAAAACGGAAATAGGAATCGCGACAATTTTGTGTTGCTCTGCGAGGAATTGGCACATTTCCACATCATTCAAGTCAGGGCGAATCGCACTATAATCGAGATTTTGGAAATAAGTGCCTTGTGATGGAATAAATTGGAAACGTGAGTTTTGAATTTGGGTATTAAAAAGATCCCGTTTTGCCTGATAAAAGTTTGGGAGTTCCTGAACGTGCTCAGGATGTTGCTGCATATAGTTCGCTAAAGCTATTTGGCAAGGTGTGGTTCCGCAAAAATTGGCAAATTGATATATTTGACGAAACAAACGCATTAAATGTGGTGCTGCAACGCAATAACCCGTTTTCCAACCTGTGACATGATAACTTTTTCCAAAAGAACCGATTACATAACTGCGTTCACGTAATTCGGGGAATTGCAGTGCACTAAAATGTTTTTGTCCATCAAAAACGAGATGTTCATAGACCTCATCAGAGAGCACAACGATATTTTTATCTTGAATGAGTTCAATCAGTTGATGCCAGTCTTGTTCTGACCAAATCGCACCAGTCGGATTATGTGGTGTATTGACGATAATCATGCGAGTTTTTGCATTGATACAATCTTTAACTTTTTGCCAATTCACCTGAAATGTTGGTGCTTCTAAATGGATATGAACGGATTTCCCCCCTGCCAGTTGTACTGCAGGGGCATAGCTGGGCAGAGTAAAACTTGAAGTGCGACATAAACCACCTAATTAATTTAAAGGGTTTATGGAGTATATAAAATTGTC